>CACZNT010000074.1 GCA_902782635.1 uncultured Coriobacteriaceae bacterium | reverse complement strand
CGGACAGGGCGATGTTGCCGAACTCGTCGGCCACGGCCTTGCCGTGGTCATTGTAGACGAGACGCTCGACGCGATGGCCCTTGAGCAGGTGCTCGGTGACGATCTCCTCGACGTCGGAGACCTCGACGCGGCTGTAGAACGTGCCGTCCGGGTAGACGATGACGACGGGGCCGAGCTCGCACAGGCCGAAGCAGCCGGTGCGGACGAGCTTGATCTCCTCGGCGAGGTCGTTCTTCTCGATTGCGACCTCGAAGGCGTCCTGGATTTGCTGACTACCCGAAGAGGTGCACCCGGTGCCGCCGCAGATGAGTACTTGCGAACGAATCACAATAAACCTCCCGTAGCTATGCCGTAACGGCGCCAATCGTGTAGTCGTTGATGACCTTGCCGCCCTTGAGGTGCTGCTCGATGACCTCCTGGGCCTTCTCGGGCGTCATCTTGACGTAGGTGATCTTCTCCTTGTCGGCCTCGAACACCTCGACGACGGGCTCGTACTGGCAGATGCCGATGCAGCCCGTCTGGGTGACGCTCACCTTGTCCTCGAGGCCCTCCTTGTTGACGCCCTCGACGAAGGCGTTCAGGACGGGGCGGGCGCCGGCCGCGATGCCGCACGTTGCCATGCCGACGACGACGCGGATGCCCTCCATCCCGTCACGCAGGACTACCTTGTCCTTCATCTTGTCCTTGATTGCCTGCAACTCAGCCAAAGACTTCATGCTCACTCCTCTCCATAATGACCATAGTCTCTATGACATCTCCGCATACTGGTCTTGCAGATTCCCTCCTATCCATTCCAGTACATCATAGCTGTTCAGCGGCACATCTTCGAGCACCTCGCGCAGCTCCCGCGTGTCCAGCTCGACGACCTTCCCATCCCTCTCGTGCCGAAAGAGGAAGTCGGTGTCGGGGTGGCCCTGAATGAGCGTCAGGATCGAGGAGCTTACGTCTCCGAGGGGCGTGAAGTCGATGTGGTCGGTATGAAAGGTCGCCGTCACGTGCGTGCCGTGCTCGGCGGGATTTTCCTCTTGGGTGGTGGAGCTGATGGCGAGGCTGCCGCCCGTCTGCTCGCAGGCGAGCTTGAGCAGCGGGATCCCCATGCCCACCTTGCGCGTCGTGCGCGTGGTGTAGAAGGGGTCAGCCACGGCGCGCTCCACCTCGTCGCTCATGCCGCAGCCGTCGTCGACGATCTCGAGCGTGAGGAGGCTGCCCTGCTCGGTGAGCAGGATCTGCGTGAGCGTGGCCCCCGCCTTCACGGAGTTCTCGGCCACGTCGAGGATGTTGAGCGACAGCTCCCTCATCGCGGCTCCCTCCTCGCGCACGCGCGCAGGTCGTCGAACAGGCACTTCAGTACCTGCTCGTCCTCTGCGTCCTCGCCGACGTCGATCTCGATGGCGTCGTTGTCGTCATCCTCGCGCAGCTGATCGAGGTAGTGGGCATCGGAGCTGAAGAGCAGGCGGATGCCCTCGAGCGCGTACTTGCCCACGTACTCCTCGGCCTTCGAGCGGTCGTGCAGCTCGGCGATGCCGAAGCCCGCGTAGTGGGGGAAGTCGCCCAGCACCTCGATGGCGCCGTTCGCCTGGCGGTCGATGTGGGCCGGGTAGCAGATGCCGTCGTACTTGGCGGCCAGCTCGGGCGCCTCGTCGAGCGCGATGGTGGTGGCGTTGATGAGGAGGTCTTCCTCGTGGCCCACCACGTTGTCCTCCTCGTCGAGGATCAGCTGCTCGCCGAAGACGTCTGCGCGGTTTGTCACGCGCACGCGCCGCGCGTCCACCTCGTCGTTGAAGGCGAGCGCGGCGTCCAGCGTCTCGAAGAGGCACACCGCATGGATGTCCTCGGAGGTGGTGAGCTCCATCCCAGCGATGGGGATGACGCCGTAGCGCTGGGCCGCCGCGAAGAAGGCGGGGCAGTTGCGCGAGCTGTTGTGGTCGGTGAGCGCCATGATGCGCACGCCGTTGAGGCGCGCCATCCCGGCGATGTTGTTGGGCGTGTTGTCGGCATCCCCGCAGGGGGAGAGGCAGGAGTGCACGTGGAAGTCGTAGGTGTACTTGCCCATGGCCGAGAGGTCCTTATGCGATGAGCTCGGAGAGCTTGAGGGCGGTCTCGTAGATGGGCAGGTCGCTACTGAGTACGTTCACTTCCTTCTCTCGGGCGGTCTCTATGATCTCGTCGCTCAGCTCGGCGCCCTCGGCGACGATCACGCACGACGTATCGGCGAGGCTTGCCACGGCGATGACGTTGACGTTGTTCATGATGGTTATCCAGGCGTTGTCCATCTGCGCCCGGCCCATCACCCAGCTCAGGAGGTCGCCGATGTAGACGCCGTCGATCTCGCGGTCGCCATCCGGCAGCGAGACGGGGGCAAAGCCATGCGATGTCAGCTCGCTCACCTTCACGAAGTCCCACCTCGCCTTCCGCGAATCATGCACGACCTCTTGCCCGCCGTGCCGCGCACCACGTCCTCTGCCAGCGCACGGCAGGTGGGCGACCCGCAGGCGCCGCAGTCGATGCCGGGGAGGGCATCGCGCAGCTTCTGGATGTCGGCCATCATGCGCATGGACTCAGCCATGTTGTGCGACAGCAGCGTCATCGGCTCGTACTCCGGCAGGTCGTCGAAGAGGAAGAGATCGGGGATGTACTCCTGCTCCTCGGGCGAGGGGAAGTTCTGCGATACGGGGAGGTAGCGCCGAAGCGACTGGAGCCTCGCCTTCGCGATGTAGGGGTTCTGCACCGTGAGCACCCCGCCCACGCACCCGGCCGTGCAGGCGTCCAGCTCGATGAACTTCACCGGCGGGATGTTGCCGTTCTCGATCTGCTCGAGCACGTTGATGACGTTCTCGATGCCGTCGGCCGCGAGGTACTGGTCGTTGAGCAGCGCCGCGGCCTCGCCGCCGGCCGCCCATCCCAGGCCCACCATGCCGGCCTCGGTGGCGATGGACGGGATGTCGTCGCGCGACATCTTGGAGATGAGCGAGAAGTAGACGTCGCTCATCGAGATGACGACGTCCACCTGGCTCTTGTAGCTCGCGAAGCCGTTCTTCACATAGCTCGCCTTCGCGGGGCACGAGGCGATGTAGCACACGCCAATCTCGTCGTCGGCGAGCTCGGGATGGCGCTCCTTGGCCCTCGCGCGCGCCAGGTTCGCCGCCACCTCCATGGGAGGGAGCATGTGCATGACGTTGTCGTTGAGGGAGGGGAAGCGCAGCGCGATGAGGCGCACCACCGCGGGGCAGGCAGAGCTGATGACGGGGAGCTTGATGCCCTCCGTTTTGAGGTACTGCCTGGTGTAGGCGGTGACGAGCTCGGCTGCCTTGGCCTCCTCGTACACGTCGTCGAAGCCGATCTTGAGCAGGCCGTCCAGCACGTAGTCGACGTCATCGAGATTGTCGAACTGCCCGTAGAGGGCGGGTGCCGGCACGGCGATCTTGTAGCGGAAGCGCTCCATGTCCTCGAGCTTTCCCACCACGGGCCGCTTGGCGATGTAGTCGCAGATGCGGATGCACTCGCCGCAGTCGATGCAGCGCGACTCGTCTATACAGGCGCGCCCGTCGATGATGCGAATGGCCTCGGTGGGGCAGCGCCTGAGGCAGTTCGTGCAGCCCGTGCACTTGGTAACGTCCAGCTGCACCGAATGTTCGTATGTGCTGCTCGCCATCAGGTCCCCGTCCGCAAAGTGGCTAGAGGTTTACGCGCATGGTGATGGTGGTGCCCACGCCGACCTCGGTGTCGATCTCCATCGAGTCGGTGTAGCGCTTCATGTTGGGAAGGCCCATGCCCGCGCCGAAGCCCAGAGAGCGGATGCTGTCGGTGGCGGTGGAGAAGCCCTCCTGCATGGCCTGCTCGACATTCGGGATGCCGGGGCCGGTGTCCTTGAGGACGATCTCGACGCACTCCTCGGTCACGTAGACGTCGGCGGTGCCCCCGTCTGCGTGGATGACCATGTTTATCTCACCCTCGTACATGGCAATCGAGACGCGGCGGATGACATCCGTCGACAGGCCGAGCTGGCGCAGGTTCTTCTTGACCTGCGCCGACGCCTGACCGGCGGAGGTGAAGTTCTCGCCGTCTACGTCGAAGTGGAAGACGAGCGGATCAGACATGAACGGCCGTCCCGACGAGGCCATTGGTGTAGAGCGTGCCGCACGCGTCGTACATGCGCATGTCGGACGTCATCATCACCATGCCGGCATCGGCTGCCAGCTCGACCATCTCCTCGGTCGGCTTCTTCGAGCGGACGAACACGATGCACTTCATGTCCATCATCTCAGCCGTCCTGATCACCTGGGGGTTCACGAGGCCCGTGAGAAGGACCGCCTGGTCCTTCACGTAGGCGAGGACGTCGCTCATCATGTCGCTTCCGCATGCGGAGAAGACGTCGTTGTCCAGGTGCTCCTCGCAACACAGGACCTCTGCGTTCAAAAGGTCCCTGATTACCGAGATCTTCATTATCCCCGTCCCTCTAGCGCGTCGCGCGCTCTCGTGGTTTGGCGCCTAGGCGTACTTGGCAAGGATGTTGTCGACGTCATCCGGGACGAGGCGGCCGTAGACCTCATCGTTGACGGTGAGGACGGGAGCCAGGCCGCAGGCGCCGATGCAGCGGCAGGCCTCGAGCGAGAACTTCTCGTCCGGGGTGCACTCGTCGACGTCGATGCCGAGCTTCTCCTTGAGCTTCTCGAGGATCTGGCCCGAGCCCTTGACGTAGCAGGCCGTGCCCAGGCAGACGGAGATGTTGTACTCGCCCTTGGGGGAGAGCGCGAACTGCGCGTAGAAGGTGGCGACGCCGTAGACCTTCTCCAGCGGCACGCCCATGCCCTCGGCGATCATCTCCTGGACCTCGATGGGCAGGTAGCCGTAGATGTCCTGGGCCTTCTGCATGACGACCATGACGTTGCTCTCGTCGTCGCCATACTCGGCGATGACGTCCTTGAGCTGCTTCTCCTGCTCCTTGGTGCCCTTGAACGGCAGGCTGCTGATCTTCTTCTTCATGGAATCGAACCTCCTCGTATGCGTTGCTCGCACTATTGATGATGATGGGGGTGATGCGGGGACGTACCTACAACGCTCCTCTCCGAACGATGTTGGCTGCATGAAAAGCGAGCTCTTGGTGCGAAATCGGCAGCCTTCCTCCAAGGCGGGCCGAATCGCGTCATTTATCACAGTTTACCAAGAATGGGCGTACGTTTTATCTGCGCGGGGGACGTTTCTCATCCCAATCGGATTAATCCGTCCGCCTGGAATATGACAAGGGGGACAGTCCCTTTTGTCATACGGCCGCCCGTCCGGGCAGTCGTGATGCGTGCTGCCTGTAGCCGCGAGCTGCTCTGGCGCCGCATGGATGGCTACAAAACGAAGTATTGCGGTTGAGTTTTGGGATTCGCTGGGTATTGCGCTGCAAATCAGCAGGTCGCAGATGGCCGCTACCCGATGAGTCGATGAATTCAGCCGCAATACTTCGTTTTGTAGCCAACTCTCCGCGCAAAAAGACAATAGAGCCTGTCCTTTTGTCATGACAAAGGGGATAGGCACCGAACTGTCGTATAAGACACTTTGGGGACAGGCACCGAACTGTCATATGAGCGCGCGCTTATACGACAGTTCGGTGCCTGTCAGGCGACGGGTACGCCGTCGGCCACGCAGGATTCGACGATGTCGGCGGCCGTCTGCACGGTGACGCCGAAGTCCTCGAGAGCCTCGCCCTTGAGCTGCTGGAGCACGAAGTCGGCAGGGTCCATCGAGCCGGGCGGGCGGCCAATCCCCACGCGCACGCGCGAGAAGTCGCGGCTGCCCAGCTTGTCGATGATCGAGCGCAGCCCGTTGTGCCCGGCATGCCCGCCGGAGAACTTCACGCGCACGTCGCCTGCGGGAATGTCGAGCTCATCGTGGATGACGAGAACCTGCTCGGGCTCGACCTCGTGGAGTGCGCAGAGCTTGGAGAGCGGCCCGCCCGACGTGTTCATGAACGACTGGGGCTTGGCGAGGATGAGGCGCAATCCATCGCGCTCCACGGTGGCCGTCTCGGCGCCCGCCTGGCTCTTCCAATAGCTCACGCCCCAGCGCTCGGCCAGTTCGTCAACCACCTTGAAGCCGGCGTTATGGCGCGTGTTCGCATACTCCTCGCCGGGGTTGCCGAGGCCGCACACGAGCTGGATCTGACGGGGACGGTTTGCCATCGTGCTCCTAGAGGGTGAGGTCGGCGCCGAACATGCCGGAGACGCTCGTCTCCGTGAAGATGTGGTAGATGGCCTCGGAGATCTCGTTCGAGACCGAGATGTGCTTGATGATGGGGCTTGCCGCGGCGCGCTCGTTGTAGACGGTGTCGGTGACGACGCACTCCATGATGGGCGCGCCCTCGAGCCGCTCGACGGCCTCGCCGGAGAACAGGCCGTGCGTGCCGCCGACGTAGATGTCGCCGGCGCCCTTCTCCTTGAGCTCCCTCACCGAGGCCACGAGGGTGCCGGCGGTGTCGATCATGTCGTCGTTGATGATGCAGGTCTTGCCCTGGATGTCGCCGATGACGGCCATGACCTCGGCCATGTTGTGCTTGGGGCGTCCCTTGTGGGCGATGGCGAGGCTGCAGCCCAGCATGTCGGCGAGCTTCTTGGATGCCTTGGCGCGACCCACGTCGGGCGAGACCACCACGGTGTTGTCCATGTCGAGGCCCATCTCGCGATAGTACTCGGCGAAGAGCGGGAGCGCCGTGAGGTGGTTCACGGGGATGTCGAAGAAGCCCTGGATCTGGCCCTGGTGCAGGTCGATGGCGATGACGCGGTTGCAGCCGGCGGCCTCGAGGAGGTTTGCCACGAGGCGGGCGGTGATGGGCTCGCGCGGGGCGGCCTTGCGATCCTGGCGGGCATAGCCGTAGTGGGGGAGTACCGCGG
>CACZNT010000073.1 GCA_902782635.1 uncultured Coriobacteriaceae bacterium | reverse complement strand
GTGGGCGAGGACTCCATCGCCGCCTCGACGCCCGTGTGGTATGCGCCGGCGATGAACATCCACCGCACGGCCATCTCGGGCCGCAACTTCGAGTACTACTCCGAGGACGGCCTGCTCTCCGGGGCGATGGCCGCGGCTGAGTGCGCGGGCGCCTCCGAGAAGGGCCTCATCGTCACCATCAAGCACTTCGCCGTGAACGACCAGGAGATCAACCGCTACGGCGGCGCGTACTTCGCCAACGAGCAGTCGCTGCGCGAGGTCTTCCTGCGCGGCTTCGAGGGCGCGGTGCGCGACGGCGGCGCCAAGGGCGTGATGGTGTCGATGAACCGCATCGGGCCGCGCTGGACCGGCGGGCACGCGGGCCTCATGACCGACGTGCTGCGCGGCGAGTGGGGCTTCGAGGGCTTTGCCACTACCGACCAGGCCACCTTCCCCACCTTCGCCTACGCCGACATCCGCGAGGGCCTCGAGGCCGGCACCGACATGTGGCTCAACGCCGGCGACATCATGTTCAACGAGAACGTCGAGCAGATCGACGCCACCACCTGGAGCCGCGTGCGCGAGGCGGCCAAGCGCATCCTCTTCCAGTACGCGAACTCGAACGCGCTGAACAACGTTGACGAGAACACGCAGGTGAAGGCCGCCTTCCCGATGTGGCAGCTCCTGCGGGTGGGGGTGTCGCTCGCGGCCGCGGCGCTTGCCTACGGCTGCTTCAAGCTGAGCCACGTCATCGCGGGCACGCGCACGCTCTGGCAGACCATCCGGCGCAAGCCCAAGAAGGGCGGAGCTGGCGGCGCCAACACCGATGACTTCCATGACAACGTGCCCGTCATCCCCAAGGCGGTGTAGCGCGGAATAGAGGTTTGCGCATGGGATTCAGGGATTGGAAGGAGCAGCACCAAACCACCTGGGAGTTTGCGCTCTTCATCATCCTCTCCAACATCTCGACCGTCGCGCGCTTCGCGGTGGGCTGGATCTGCACGTCTGCGGGCGTGCCGGTGCTTGCCGGCAATCTCCTCAAGGAGATCGTCGCCCAGGTGGTGAACTTCTTCGTCCAGATGAAGCTCGTGTTCAAGAGCGATGCGTCGTTTTCGAAGAGCGCTCCCAAGTACGCTGTGCTGGCCGTCGGGATCATCGTGGTGAACACGCTGCTCGGGAATTTCGGCGAGCCGGCCCTGGCGGACGCCATCGGCAATGCGCAGCTCGCCAACACCATCATCTCGGTGGTCCAGACGATCGCCGCGGTGGTCGTGAGCTTCCCCGTCCTCAAGCTCTGGATCACTCCCGACGAGTGACGCCGCGCGCCCAAGGGGATGATTCGCAAGAACTGAACACACCTTCTCTGTTTTCGGGATTTCGAAGAGCCAATCCAGGGCTTTTATCGATAGAATCATCCGAAAACGAAAAGATGTGTTCAGTTTTTGACGACCGGGGGGAGGGGGCATGATGACCTCGAGGGAGCGGGCCTTCGCCTTCTTCAGCCATGATTCGGCGATTGAGGTTCTTCGCGCTAGGGGGACGGCTGCTCCCCGTTGGCCGTCTCGCGCGCGTCTCCTCCCGAGTGCGGGCGGGTGCATCCACAATCAACGAGGATTCCGCGAGCTGGCGCTTCAAGAAGACCTCGCCGCGCTTGGCATCAGCTCGCAGCCTGCCGACCTGATTGTCGGCAAGGGGCAGGGTCGCAGCTTTGGCAAGCGCGCCCGGTTCCACGTGTGGGGATCGCCCATCCCGCCCAACTCCATGCTGCGCGCATCCGAGCGCCTTCTCGTCAGTGGTCCCGAGCTTGCCGTGCTGCAGTTGGCAAGCTTCCAGCTCAAGGCAGAGCCGCTCATCGTGCAGAAGCTCGAGCGCTTCCACGCTGACAAGCGGGAGCTCTCGTATCTGGGGATCGACGAGAGGCCCATCATCGACCATCCGCTCAAATGGGAACGATTCATGCGCCTTGTCCGCATTGCCACCATCGCCATGGAGCTGGCGGGAACGTATCGTCTGTCGCCTGGCGAGCTTCTTCCAAACTACAAGGCGGCGCCGATCATGTCGATGGCAAGCCTTATGGAAACGGCTGGATTCGCGGAAGGGTTCTTCGGCGCAACGCGTGCGCAGCGCATTGCGGAGATGGCAGCGGATGGCTCGGCCTCTCCCATGGAGACGTCGCTCTTTCTCATGCTCACCCTTCCCGTGGAATGGGGAGGCTATGGGCTGCCTCGTCCCGTGCTCAACCACACGCTCGACATCTCGCAGCTTCGAGGGAGCCTCGCTTCGGGGGATGTCATTACGCCCGATTTGCTGTGGGGCGAGAGACTGCTTGCCCTCGAGTATGAGAGCGATGCCTTCCACAGGAAATGGCATAGGCCGAAGCTTTCCACTGACGCGGAGCGCGCCAACACGCTTTCCACTCTGGGGTATACGGTGCTCCGCGCGACGCCGTCAGAGACGCTCGACCTCGGCAGGCTCACCATGCTCGCGCGTCAGATTTCTGTGCTCCTCGGTCGGGGCGTGACCGAGCCGGATGCATTGGGCCAGCATAGGAGGAGGCTTCTCCATGCGGAGCTCTTCCCAGTTAGCTGGCGACAGGAATAGGGGACGATCATTCAGCAGACGGCCGGGCCCCCAGGGCATCAAGCAGACGGTATGGCCCCTGGGGCATCAAGCTTAAAATTGAACACACCTTTTCTCTTTTTTGACATCTGGCGAATCAATCCTGGTGTTTTGTGTGCCGAGACGAGAAAACAGAAAAGGTGTGTTCAGTTTTGAGGTTGACGAGCAGACCGCACAGACGAGCAGGTCGCACGGACCGGCAGGTCAAACGGACCAGCAGCTCGCACGCCTACAGCCGCGCGAGCAGCTCGTCGAGGGCGAGGCCGTCCTCGGGGATGAACTGGCGCCAGTAGGCGACGCTCGTCTCGTAGTCGCACACCACCTGCTCCATGATGGAGGTTGTGCCGCTGAAGAGCTCGAGCGTGAGGTAGATGTCCTCGCAGCGCTTGGGCATGTCCGGGTCCTCCGGCGCATCGTAGGAGCGCCGAATCGCCTCGAGCACGCGCTTGCCCTCCACCTTGCCCCAGGCGTTGCGCTCGGGCGTGAAGGGATAGTGCGCCGAGATGAGGCCGTCGGTCTGCTGCAGGTGGATGATGGGGGAGTAGCAGCCCAGCTCCTCGAGCCAGGCGTAGCAGTCGCCGTCGCGCGGGGTGGAGAAGAGCTGCGGGTTTGCGTCCATGTCGGCCTCGACCTCAGCCCAGGGCGCACCAGCCTTGGCCAGCTGGAAGGCGGCGTCCGAGCCCACCCACAGATTCGGGTACTCGCTCTTCTCGTAGTCCGACTCGCTCGGCCGGCAGAACTTGATGTGGTGGTGCCCCAGGTCCTCGGTGAAGTAGAAGTCGCGCCCGCTCTCGGCGGTGACGCGGGCCAGCAGCTCGCGCGTCTGCTCGATGGTCCAGGGGTATTGGTGCGGCGTGTACATCATCTCGAGCCCGAGCTCGCGGCAGCCCACCTCGCCGGCATAGCGGTTGAGCTTGACGAGCTCGCCCACGAGGATCTCGACGTACTCGGCGTAGGTCTCAGGCGACTGCAGGACGCGGTGCGGGAAGGCATGCGCGAAGAAGCCGAGCCCGCAGCCCAGCTCGCCTGCCGCCCGCACCATAGGCTTGAACCAGTTCTCGAGCATGTTGTCGCGCACGCGGGCATCCGGATGCGTCATGCCGCAGGTGGAGTAGGTGCCGTGCCCCGAGTAGAGGTTGGCCACCCGCACGCCATGCTTCTGCTCGGCGGCGCGCACGTCATCGGTCCAGGTGCGGAAGTACTCGGCACCGTTGAAGACGGGATCGTGCTCGGTGTCGGCCGAGGCCTCGATGCAGCGCACGCCCATCGCGGCGATGTTGGCCGCCCACTCATCTGGGTCGATCCAGCGCTTGTAGCCGTAGACGTTGTCGATGGTGAGGTGAATCCTGGGGTACATGCAAGCCTCCTCGTGTGATGGGTGACGGTGCGCTTCCGGGATGTCCGGGACAGGCGGGGCGTGCCGAGCGGCTAGACCTCGATGGTGCCGTCAGCCGAGAGCATCCCCTCGAGCTCGGCGCGGATGGCCACGCCCGCGCTCGTCCCGATGCGGCGCGCGCCCAGGCGGACGTACTCGAGGAAGTCGGCCGCGTTGCGCACGCCTCCCGCCGCCTTCACGCTCACCTCGGGTCCCACGTGCTCCACCATGAGGCGCACGTCGTCGAAGGTGGCGCCCCCGGTGCCGAAGCCCGTGGAGGTCTTGATGAAGTCGGGGCGCACCTCGCGGGCGATCTCGCAGAGGCGAATCTTCTCCTCGTCCTCGAGGTAGCAGTTCTCGAAGATCACCTTGCAGGTGACGCCCAGCTCGCGGCAGACGCCCACGACGGTGCGCATCTCCTCGGCCACGTAGTCCCAATTGCCCATCTTCACCTCGGTGAGGTTGACCACGTAGTCGATCTCGTCGGCGCCAGCCTCGATGGCGTCACGCGTGTCGAACGCCTTGGAGGCGATGCTCGTCTGCCCCAGCGGGAACGAGATGGCCGCGCCCACGTGGATGTCGCTGCCCTCCAGCAGGCGCTTGCATAGCGCCGATTGCACCTGGTTGATGGCGACCATCGCGAAGTGGTTCTCGCGCGCCTCATCGCAGAGCTTGGCCATGTCGGCCTCGTTCGCGTCGGCGTGCAGGTTGGTGTGGTCGATGAGGCGGCAGAGCTCGTCAAGGGTCCAGCGTGTCATGGCGCTCCTTCCGAAGGTGGTAGATGCTGATAGTGTAATTACATAATAGTACAATTGCAAATATGTATTTACAAAATAACGCACGCGGGGTATGCTGTGCTCGTCACGGAAGGGCCGCGAGGAGGCGCCATGCCCAAGATCTCTCTGCACGAGACCATAGAGCGCGACATGCGCCTGCGCATCGAGGCGGGCGAGTGGCGCGAGGGCAGCCTCATCCCGGGGGAGGTCGAGCTGGCCGAGGCCTACGGGGTGAGCCGGCCCACGGTGCGCCAGGCGCTGCAGACGCTGGTGAGCGAGGGGCTCCTCGAGCGCCGTCGCCGTCGCGGCACCATCGTGCGCAGCCCCAAGATCGACCAGTCCTTCGCGCTCGCGCTGCGCAGCTTCGACGACGAGATGATCGCCAACGAGCGCGTGCCGCGCACCCAGGTGCTCCTGCTCAAGCGCAGCCCGGCGGATGACGAGGTGGCCCAAGCGCTCTCCCTCGAGCCGGGCGATGCGGTGTTCAAGCTGGTGCGCCTGCGCTACGCAGACGAGACGCCCAACGTCCTCAACGAGAGCTACATCCCCGCCTGGGCCGCGCCCGAGCTCGACGAGTGCGACTTCTCGCAGCGCTCGCTCTACGCCGTGCTCTCGGAGTGCGGCCATGCCGTGGTGAGCGCACGCCGCAGGCTCGAGGTCATCAAGGCCGACGAGACCTCGGCCACGCTGCTCGACGTCGACGAGGGCGACCCGCTGTTCCTGTTCCACACCGTGGGCTTCGACGGCGAGGGCCGCGCGGTGGAGTATTCGATTGCGAGCTATCGGGGCGCGAGCAACTCATTCGAGTTCTCGGTGGGCCTCGGATGAGGGGAGTGAGCGGGATGCTCAACGTATGCGTGATAGGCTGCGGCCGCGCGGGCATGATCCATGCGCGCAGCTATGCGGGCGCCGTGACGGGAGCGCGCCTCGCGGCGCTGTGCGACCCGGATGAGGAGGCCCGCACGCGGGCCGGCGCGGAGCTGGGCGTGGGACGGCTCTATGCGAGCTGGGAGGACGCGCTGGCAGATGACGACATCGATGCGGTTGTCGTCGTCACGCCGACGGGCCTGCACCGCGACATCGTGGTGGCCGCGGCCGCGGCCGGCAAGCACGTCTTTTGCGAGAAGCCCATGGCGAGCTCGGAGGCGGAGTGCGACGAGATGATCGACGCCTGCGCCGCTGCCGGCGTCAAGCTGCAGCTGGGCTTCATGCGCCGCTTCGACGAGAGCCTCCAGCATGCGCACGAGGCCGTGCTGGCCGGCGAGATCGGCGACGTCGTGCTCGTCAAGTCGCTCACCCACGGGCCGAGCAAGCCCAAGGAGTGGATGTTCGACGTCCGCAAGAGCTACGGCCCCATCGGTGAGGTGAGCTCGCACGACTTCGACGAGCTGCGCTGGTTTGCCGGCTCCGAGGTGGCGAGCGTCTACGCGATAGGCGGCAACTTCCGCTCGCCCGAGGTGGCCGAGGCCTGGCCCGAGTGGTACGACAGTTTCGCCATGACGCTCTCCTTCGCCGATGGCAAGCTGGGCATGGTGGACGGCGCGCAGTATGTGCAGTATGGCTACGACGCGCGCCTCGAGGTGCTCGGCACGAAGGGCTCCATCCTGGTAGGGCGCCAGCCGAGGGAGTCGTATGCGATCGCGCGTGCCGATGGCACGGTGGTGCGCCCGATGAACAACTCCTGGTCGTACCTCTTCCGCGAGGCCTACGTGCGCGAGGCGCAGGCCTTCGCGGATTGCATCGCGGCCGATACCGAGCCGCTCGTGACCGGACACGATGGGAAGATGGCGGTGCGGCTCGTCCAGATGGGGCTCACGTCGCTTCTCGAGAAGCGGGTGGTCTTCGATTCGGAGGTGAGCGGGGCATGAAGTCGATCCAGCTGGCAGGGCCGTACGACTTGCGTCTGGCGGAGGTCGAGCGCCCGCATGCGGGCCCGGGCGAGATGGTGATAGCCGTGAGGGCCGCGTCGATCTGCGGGTCGGACGTGCGCATGTACAAGAACGGCTACAAGCACGCGAGCGAGGAGCATCCGCTCACGCTCGGCCACGAGTTCGCCGGTGTCATCGACGAGCTGGGCGAGGGCGTTCCCGAGACGTATGCGGTGGGCGATGCGGTGTGCGCCGCCCCCAACTACGGCTGCGGCACCTGCGATGCCTGCGTGAGCGGCAACACCCACCTCTGCGCCGACTACCACGCCTTCGGCATCGACATTCCCGGCGGCTTCGCCGAGTTCGTGCACGTGCCCGCGCAGATCGTCTCGCAGGGCAACGTCGCCCACATCCCCGAGGGGCTCTCGTTTGCCGAGGCGGCGCTCGTCGAGCCGCTGTCGTGCGTGTTCAACGGCCAGGAGATCTGCGGCATCGAGAGCGGCGACACCGTCGTGGTGGTGGGCGCCGGCCCCATCGGCATCATGCACTGCCTGCTGGCACGCGCGCGCGGCGCGGCCAAGATCATCCTCAACGACCTCAACGAGGAGCGCGTGCGCGCCGCCGCCGAGCTCATCGGCGACATCGTGGCGCTTCCCGGGGAGGGCCTGGGCGAGCGGGTGATGGCCGAGACGGGTGGCGCGGGCGCCAACGTCATCATCATCGCCGCCCCTGCCGCACCCGCCCAGCACGAGTCGCTCGAGTATGCCGCCATGAACGGCCGCTGCCTCTTCTTCGGCGGCCTGCCCGCGGGCAAGAGCGAGGTGGCGCTCGACGCCAACCTCATCCACTACAAGCAGCTGCGCATCTTTGGCTCGGCGCGCTCTAACGTGCGCCAGTTCCGCACCTGCCTCGAGCTCGTCGCAGGCGGCAACATCCCGCTGGGCAACCTCATCACCAAGCGCTACGCCATCGACGACTTCCAGGAGGCCTTCGACGCGGCTGCGGCCGGGACCTGCCTCAAGAACGTGATCGAGTTCGCGGGATAGCGTCGGCGCGGCGGCACCGCGGGCCGATGCGGGTGCCAGCGATGGTGGTATAACTGTGCCTGGTCGATTTGGGAGGGCAGGCCATGGAGCTTTCGACTGGGTTCACAGGCAATGACGTGATGGGCAAGGCGCTCTTCGCCCTTTTGGTGTGCGCGCTTGCCGCCCTGCTGTCCAGGCTGCTGCAGATGCCGCTCAAGCGACTGCTCGCCGCCGACAAGCAGCATCGCACGAGCGGGACCATCTTCCAGAACCTCATCCGCGTGCTCGTGTGGGGGACGGCCGCCTGCATCATCCTCGATATCTGCTTCGGCTTCGATGCCGCCGGCCTGCTCGGCGCCCTCGGCGTCGTGGGCATCGCCGTCTCGCTCGGCGCGCAGGAGACCATTGCCAACATCATCGGCGGCCTCATCGTGTCGCTCTCGGAGATGGTCGGGGAGGGCGACTGGATCACCATCGACGGTCACAAGGAGGCCCGCGTCGTCGACACGAACTGGCGGCGCACCATTCTCGAGAACGAGGACTCCGTGCAGTACGCCGTGCCGAACTCGCTCATGGTGTCGAGCCTCATCGAGAAGGGCAACCCGTACTTCATCATCGTCGTCCCCTTCTCGCTCAAGGTGGACGTGCCGGATGTCGAGGGGCTTCTGGCCGAGTGCGAGCAGGCCATCCTCGACCGTCAGATAGAGACGGGACACGACTTTGAGGCGATGCGGCCCAAGGCGCATGTCGCGGGCGCAAGCCTCGGGGCCATCCAGGCGGAGGTGAAGATCTACGCCAATCGCTCGGCCGATTCGCGCACCGTCGAGCGTGCCGTGCTGCCCGCGCTCGTCAACTTGCTGCAGGAGCGTCACGCCCTCGCCGACCTCCCCATGTGAGCAGGCGGGCTCTCTTTTTCACATACGAGAGAAGGGGACCGCGGCTCTGGCAACCGACGGTCCCCCAGGGAGAGCCTCTGTCTTGGCGCTGGCCCGCCTAGCCCCAGCCGCCCGGGCCGCCACCCATGCCGCCGCCAGGTCCGCCCATGCCGCCCGGGCCGCCGCCCATCATGCCGCCCATGCCGCCGGGGCCGCCCATCATCGAGCTGGTGATTTCGGTGATCTCCTCGCCGTTGACGTAGATGGTGCCGCCGGTCCAGGTCGCAGTGCCCTCCTCGAAGTCGAAGGCAAACTGCGCCGTGATGTCGATCTGCCCGCCGCTGATGATGAGGTCGCCATTGGTGTCGACGGCATCGGTGTCGCCCTGGCCCATCTGGATCGTGAGCTCGCCGCCGGTGATCTCGATCGTCGGCGTGCCGAAGTTCATCGACTTCCAGCTCGCGTTGACGCCGTCATCGCTGGCCACGAGGCTCGTGGTGCCGCCGTTGATCTGGATGTAGGTCGCCTCGATGCCCTCGGCGGCGTTGAGCGTGAAGGTGCCGCCATCGATCTGCAGGGCCGTGGTCGCCTGGAGGGCGTCGCTTGCGGCGGTGATGTCAAAGGTACCACCGCAGATGTAGATGGAGCCCTGCGTGTCGTCATCGCTGTTCTCGGCATGGAGGGCGTCCTTGCCCGACTCGATGGTGATGTTGCCGTCGCAGATGCAGATGGCGTCATTGGCCTCGATGGCGTCGTCAACTGAGGTGATCGCATAGGTGCCGCCGGTGATGCGGATGTCATCCTTGCCGGCGATGCCGTTGGCCGTCGAGTTGACGATGAGCGTGCCGAGGCCGTTGAGGACGAGGGTGTCGCGCGAGAAGATGACGGCGTCGGTGTTGGTGGTGCCGTCGGCCACGAAGCTGCCCGTCACGGCGAGGGCATTGGTCGACCCCTCGGTGGTGGTGACGAAGACCTTGTCGGCGTTCTTCACGTAGACGGCGGGGAAGCTCGAATTGGTGATGTTGGCGCCGTCGAACACAAGCTGGACCTTGTCGTTGTCACCCGCCTCGACGACGATCGTGCACTCGGAGGCTTCGCCCGAGATCAGGTAGACGCCCTCGGACGTGATCTGGACGTCCTGACCGTCGGCGAGCGTGACCTGCGTGGCAGCGCTCAGGTCGACCGTCTGCTCGAGGTCGCGATCCTTGAACATGTCCGTCGTGTCGATGATGCCGCCCGTGGTGACGTTTGCCGTGGCCACCACGGCCTCGAAGTTGCTTGCGGCCTGCTGGGTGGTCTCCGCCTGGGCCTCGGTGGCCTGCGCCTGCTCGGTCTGCGTCTGCTCGACCGTCTCCGATGCCTCGGCAACGTTCTCCTCGACGCGGGCCGCACAGCCGCCCATGCCCATCATGAGCGCGGCCGCGGTGAGTCCCGCCGCTCCCATCCTGTACAACGTGCTCTTCATGACCGTCCTCCTTTGGTGGGGGTTCCCTGGTTTTCGAGGACAGCCTACGCCGCAAACCTTAGTCCAACCTTCAGACGATATGACAAAGGGGACAGTCCCCCTTGTCATGACAAAGGGGACAGGTTCGTTGACGGGTTGTGACAGATGGGGACTGTCCCCAACTGTCACAATGATGGGGAGACGAAGCGTGAGGAGGATCCATGAGCACATTCGACGAGGCCTATTGCCTGGACGCATTCGAGCGCCTGCTCGCGGCCGACAGCACCACGGGCCAGTACGAGGAGGTCCAGCAGGTCTTGTGCGAGATGCTGGACGAGCTGGGCTATGAGGCCTCCACCCTGCACAAGGGCGGCGTGCTCGTGGAGCTCGGGGGCGAGGGCGAGCCGCTGGTCGTCACCGCGCACCTCGACGACATCGGTCTCATGGTGCGCCACGTCAACGACGACGGCACGCTCAACGTCTGCCCCGTGGGCGGTCTCTATCCCTTCTATTGCATGCACGAGAACGTCCGCATCCACACGCGGACGGGGCGCGTGCTCACGGGGACGGTGTGCCGCACGCCGAACTCGATCCACGTGACCGAGGAGGAGCTGCGCGACGAGGCGCCCGACTTCCGCAAGAACGTCTGCGTCGTGATCGACGAGGACGTGCGGAGTGCCGAGGACGTCCGCGCGCTCGGCATCGATACGGGTGACATGATCGCGCTCGAGCCCCGCTTCGTGCGCGCCGGCGGCTACCTCAAGTCGCGCTTCATCGACGACAAGGCCTGCTGCGCGGTGATGCTCGCCGCCATGCGGACGATTGCGCAGGGCGAGGCAAAGCCCAAGCGCAAGGTCTACGCCTACTTCGCCGCCTACGAGGAGATCGGGCACGGCACCACCTGGCTTCCGGAGGGCGTCCGCGACATCCTCGCCATAGACATCGCGCCGACCGGCCCCGAGCAGAACTCAGACGAGCGCAAGGTGTCGATCTTTGCCAAGGACTCGCGCTTCCCCTATCACTGGGGGATGACGAACGAACTGCGCGCTGCTGCCGAGGCAGCTGGCGTCGACTACGTGATGGACATCTTCACGCCGCATTACGGCACCGATGCCGGCGGCTCCGTGCTCTCCGGGTACGACATCTGCCATGCGGCGATGGGGCCGGGCACCGCGAACAGCCACGGCTACGAGCGCACGCACGTGGATGGCCTGCGCAACACCTACGACCTCCTGATGGCCTACCTCAGCGTATGACATTGGGGACAGTCCCCTTTGTCACATTCTGCGATGCGCAGAATATGACAAAGGGGACTGTCCCCAATGTCATACGACAGTGACCTATACGATTTGCGTCTCGCGCTCCACGGCCGGGAAGCTCCGCATGGCGCCGGTGGGGCAGGCCGCCACGCACTTGAGGCAGCTCGCGCAGAACGTGCGCGCCTCGTCGGGCACCATCGGGTTCACCACCGTCGAGAATCCGCGGTTGTAGAGCCCGAGGTAGGTCTTGCCCACCTCCTGGTCGCAGATGCGATAGCACAGTCCGCACAGCACGCACTTGTCCGGGTCGTGGAGGATGATCTCGGGCGCCACGTCGACGTCGTCGCGCACGCGTCCCTCGCCGAAGAAGCGCTCCGGATGCACGTCGTCGAGATGCGAGTACTTGATGAGGCGGCAGTCGGCATAGTCGTGGCAGCCGCACTCCAGGCATCGTTGCGCCTCGCGCATCGCCTGCTCCTCGTCGAAGCCGAAGTACACGCGGTCGAAGTTGTCGCGACGCTCCTCGGGCGAAAGTCCCGGCATCTTCTCGCGGCTCTGCTTGGGACGGTCGTCGAAATCGCCCTCACCGAGGTCGCGCTTCACGAAGTACGGGTCGTGCCGCGCCACCTCGGCGCCGCGCAGGTACTGGTCGATGCAGGTGGCGGCCTTCTGCGCCTCGCCGATCGCCTGGATGGCAATGCCGGCGCCGCGGTTGGTCACGTCGCCCGCGGCAAACACGTCGTCGAAGGCCGTGCGGAAGGTGAGCGAGTCGGTCGAGATGGTGCCGCGCTCGGTGAGCAGCTCCGCGTCGACGCCCTCGCAATTGGCCGTCTGCCCGATGGCCATGAGCACGTCGTCGATGGCGATGTCCTCGGTCTTGCCCTCGATGGGGACGGGACGGCGACGCCCCGACTCATCCGGCTCGCCGAGCTCCATCACCTGCAGCCTCATGCCCGTCACGTGCCCGCCCTCGCCATAGAACTCGAGCGGGTTGGTGAGGAACTTGAAGGTGACGCCCTCCTCGATGGCCTCCTCGATCTCCACGTCGTCGGCCGGCATCTCGTCGCGCGTGCGACGGTACACCACGTAGACCTCCTTGGCCCCGAGGCGCACGGCCGTCCGGCAGCAGTCCATCGCGGTGTTGCCACCGCCGCACACGGCCACGCGCTCGCCGATCTTGGGGCGCTCGCCGTGGCCGAGCCGCTCGAGGAAGTCGATGCCGCCGTGCACGCCCTCGAGGTCCTCGCCGGGCACGCGCATCTTCATCGACGTCCACGCGCCAATGGCCAGCAGCACCGCATCGTGCTCGGCGCGCAGGCTGTCCAGCGTGAGGTCGCGTCCGAGGCGCACGCCGTTCACCATCTCGACGCCGGTGTTGGCGATGATCTCGATCTCGCGGTCGAGCACCTCCTTGGGCAGGCGGTACTCGGGGATGCCGTAGCGCAGCATGCCGCCCATCTTGGGTTCCATGTCGTAGATGGTGACGGCGTGTCCCGCGCGGCGCAGGAAGTAGGCGGCTGTGAGGCCCGCGGGCCCTCCGCCCACGATGGCGACGTGCTTGCCGGTATCTGCGCCGGGCTTCACCACGATGGGGTCGTGCTCGAGCGCCCAATCGCCTGCGAACGCCTTGAGGAAGGCGATGGAGATGGGCTCCTCCACGTACTGGCGGCGGCAGTTGTCCTCGCGGGGGTGCGGGCACACGCGGCCGATGGAGGCGGGGAAGGGGAATGCCTCGTAGACGGTCTCGGCCGCCTCGCGGAACTTCCCCTCGCCAATCTGGTTCACATAGCGGTTCGCGTCGCACAGGCCCGGGCAGTTGAGCTTGCAGGGCCCGCGGCAGTCGCCCACGTGGTCGGACAGCAGCAGCTCGAGGGCGGCGGTGCGGGCGCGCACGACGCGCTCCGAGCGGGTGCTCACCACATAGCCCTCCTGCGGCTTGGCCGAGCAGGCGCGCAGCAGCTTGGGCACGCCCTCCACCTCGACGAGGCACACGCCGCAGGCACCGTGGATCTCGGTGCGCTTGTCAAAGCACAGCGAGGGAATCTCGATCCCGGCGCGGGCAGCGGAGGTGAGTATGGTGTCGGAAGGCTCGGCGAGCACTTCGATTCCGTCGACGGTGTACTTGATAGACATCTTTCGCCCTCCTTCCTAGCTCACCCGGACTGCGCCGAAGCGGCAGGCCGTCATGCAGTTGCCGCACTTGATGCACAGGGCGGGGTCGATTTCGTGCGGGCTCTTGACCTGCCCGGAGATGGCGTCCACCGGGCACTGGCGCGCGCAGGCGGTGCAGCCCACGCAGGCGTCCTTGTCAATCGAGTAGGCGATGAGGTCGCGGCACTCGCCGGCCGGGCAGCGGTGCTCGTCGATGTGCGCCTCGAACTCGTCGCGGAAGTAGCGGATGGTGGTGAGCACGGGGTTGGGCGCCGTCTGGCCGAGGCCGCAGAGCGAGCCGTCCTTGACGGCGTTGCAGAGCTCCTCGAGCTTCTCGATGTCGCCTGCCTCGCCCTTGCCCGCCACGATGCGGTCGAGGATCTCGAGCAGACGGCGGGTGCCGATGCGGCAGTGGGTGCACTTGCCGCAGCTCTCCTTGGCGGTGAAGTCGAGGAAGAAGCGGGCCATGCCCACCATGCAGGTGCTCTCGTCCATCACCACCAT
>CACZNT010000072.1 GCA_902782635.1 uncultured Coriobacteriaceae bacterium | reverse complement strand
TACCGTCGAGAACATCCGCGCGTTCGAGGACGGCGACAAGGTCTTCCTGCACACCGTCTACAACTTCGCAGGCGCCGGCGAGCAGGTCGCCTTCGACGTCTTCCGCTTCGACGCCGATGGCCTCATCGCGGAGCACTGGGACAACCTGGCCGCCAAGGCCGAGCCCAACCCCTCCGGCCGCACGCAGATCGACGGCCAGATCGAGGCGAAGGACCTCGAGGCGACCGAGGCAAACCGCGTGCTGGTCAAGGGCTTCCTCGTCGACGTGATGCAGGGCCAAGCACCCCGAGAAGACCCCCGAGTACTTCGACGGCGACGCGTACCTGCAGCACAACACGCAGATCGCCGACGGCCTCTCCGGCCTGGGCGCGGCGCTCGCCGCCATGGCCGAGCAGGGCGTCTCCATGGTCTACGACACCGTGCACATGGTGCTCGCCCAGGGCGACATGGTGCTCGCCGTCTCCGAGGGGACGTTCGGCGGCGCGCCCACGAGCTACTACGACCTGTGGCGCGTGGAGGACGGCAAGATCGCCGAGCACTGGGACGTGATGGAGACCATCGCCGACCGCGAGACCTGGGCGAACGAGAACGGCAAGTTCTAGGCCAAGGTCTTAAGCAGTAAAGTTATGGGGCGGCCCCGGCCGCCCCAATCCGCATGAGGAGGCAGCACATGAACCAGGAGACCATAAGGCTGCGCGACGCCATCCGCGACGCCGACGCCGTCGTCGTGGGAGCTGGCGCGGGCCTCTCCACCGCAGCCGGCCTCACGTACGCCGGCGAGCGCTTCGAGCGGCACTTCGCCGACTTCATCGCCAAGTACGGCTTTTCCGACATGTACTCGGCCGGGTTCTATCCGTTTCCCACGGAGGAGGAGCGGTGGGCATACTGGAGTCGCCACATCTGGCACAACCGCTACGTGGACCCGCCCAAGGACACCTACGCGAAGCTCCTGCGCCTGCTCGACGGCAAGGACTTCTTCGTTATCACCACCAACGTCGACCACCAGTTCCAGCGGGCGGGATTCCCCAAGGGGCGGCTCTTCTACACGCAGGGCGACTACGGCCTGTGGCAGTGTTCCAAGCCCTGCCACGATGCGACCTACGACAACTACGAGACGGTCAAGCGCATGGTCGAGGAGCAGCGCGACATGCGCGTGCCGGGCGAGCTCGTGCCGCGCTGCCCCGTGTGCGGCGGGCCCATGTCCATGAACCTGCGGGCGGACGACACCTTCGTGGAGGACGAGGGTTGGCACGCGGCCGCGCTTCGCTACCGGCGCTTCCTCGAGCGGCACGAGGGCCTGCGCGTGCTCTTTCTCGAGCTCGGCGTGGGCGGCAACACGCCCGCCATCATCAAGTACCCCTTCTGGCGCCACACGTACGGCAACCCGCGCGCCACCTACGCCTGCGTGAACTTCGGCCAGGTGATGACGGCGCGCGAGATCGCCGACCGCTCCATCCTCGTCGACGGCGACATCGACGCGGTGCTGGACGAGCTCCTGGAGGTGCGCAGTGGCTGAGAACCGCAAGCGCGAGCTGCTGCTCGCCCTCGTCCCCGCGCTCTGCGACGAGCGTGGCATGGAGGCGGGCCTGGGCGAGGACGCCACCACGGACGAGCTCTTCTCGGCCTTCCGCGCCCTCGTGAACACGCGCCCGCCAATCCCTGCCGACTCCGGCTGGCTCGCGATGCAGGACGAGCTGCTGCGGGGCATGATCGCAGATACCGGCGTCACGCACGTCGAGGACATTCCGCCCGTGGCAGCCGACCCGCGCCTGCGCCTCTGGCGCGGCGACATCACAACGCTTGCGGCCGATGCCATCGTGAACGCGGCGAACTCGCAGATGCTCGGGTGCTGGGCGCCTGGCCATCACTGCATCGACAACGCCATCCACACGTTCGCCGGCGTGCAGCTGCGCGCAGAATGCGCCCGCATCATGGGGGCGCAGGGCCACGAGGAGCCGACGGGCACGGCAAAGATCACGCCCGCCTACAACCTGCCTGCGAGGCACGTCATCCACACGGTCGGGCCCATTGCGAACGGACGCCCGACCGACCTCCATCGCGAGCAGCTCGCATCATGCTATTCGAGCTGCCTCGACCTCGCGGCAAGCGAGGGGCTCCGCTCCGTCGCCTTCTGCTGCATCAGCACGGGCATCTTCGGCTTCCCGCAGGAGGAGGCCGCCGAGATTGCCGTGCGCACCGTGCACGAGTGGCTCGACACACACGAGGACGCGGGCATCACCGTGGTCTTCAACGTGTTCGGCGATACGGACGAGGCGATATACCGGTCGCTTCTCTTCACCTGATGCGCCCAGTGCTGGACGAAGGGGTTGGGAAGCGCCTGTCGGCCCGACTTCCGTTGAATCGTCTGGATGTTGTTCCCCGCTCGCTGTCCCAGCCGTTCGCCTGCTCGTCGTAATCCCACTCGACGGGATCGAAGGTGTAGACGCGTCCCTCGTCGTCAACGATGCGATACGAGCCCTCGTCTTCCGCATTCTGTGTCAGGCGGTACTCCTCCGAGAAGGCCATCACCTCGTCTCTCGGTAGAGCTGCGACCTCGATTGCATCACCCTCGTAGGCGTCGAAGCAGTTCCTAAGCGCCTCGGCGATTTCGGCATCCGGCGCTTCTACGGGCAAATCGTCCCTCAGCAAGTAGAAGGCATCCTGCAGCTCGGCGAGCACGTCGGCGAGGTTATCCTGCATGAGAAACGGCGAGCTTGCGATGGCCTTGGCGATTGCC
>CACZNT010000071.1 GCA_902782635.1 uncultured Coriobacteriaceae bacterium | reverse complement strand
GGCGTCCTGGGAGGCCATGCGCTCGCGGATGACGCGCTCCATGCGGCTCATGCCGATACGGAACTGGTTCTGCACGAGCTCGCCAACGGTACGCACGCGACGGTTGCCGAAGTGGTCGATGTCGTCGGTCTTCTTGGTGGAGTCGCCCGAGGCGAGGGCCAGCAGGTAGCGCAGCGCCTCGACGATGTCGTCGGGGGTGAGCTGCGTGGTGGCCGAATCGATCTCGAGGCCGAGCTTCTTGTTGATCTTGTAGCGGCCGACCTTGGCGAGGTCGTAGCGCTGCGGGTTGAAGTAGAGGCCCTCGATGAGCGAGCGGGCCGAGTCCACGGTGGGCGGCTCGCCCGGACGCTGGCGACGGTAGATCTCGATGAGGGCGTCCTCGCGCGTGCTGGCGACGTCGCGCTCGACGGTGGAGCGGACGATCTCGGAGTCGCCGAGGAGGCTGATGATCTCGTCGTCGGTCTCGGCGATGCCGAGGGCGCGCAGCAGCGTGGTGGCTGACTGGCGGCGCTTGCGGTCGATGGAGACCACGAGCTGGCCGCGCTTGTCGATCTCGAACTCCAGCCATGCGCCGCGCGCGGGGATGAACTGGACGTGCTGCACCATGACGCCGGAGTCGACCTCCTCGGAGAAGTAGACGCCCGGCGAACGGACCAGCTGCGAGACGACGACGCGCTCGGAGCCGTTGATGATGAAGGTGCCACGGTCGGTCATGAGCGGGAAGTCGCCCATGAAGACGAACTGCTCCTTGATCTCGCCCGTCAGCTTGTTGACGAACTTGACCTCCACCAAGAGCGGCGCCTGGTAGGAGATGTCCTTGGCGCGGCACTCGGCAATGGAGTGGGACGGGTCGCCGAACTGGTGGTCACCGAAGGTGACCTCCATCGTGCCGGCGGCATTCTCGATCGGCGACGCCTCGGCGAAGGCCTCTGCGAGGCCCTCGGTCATGAAGCGCTGGAACGACCTCTTCTGCACCTCTATGAGATTGGGTGGTTCCATAGCCGTCGGGATCTTGCTGAAGCTCACACGCTCGCGGACCTTAGCTGTGCTCTTCTTGGAAGACTTTGCGGTAGTCACCAGGCATTTCCTCCTTCGAAAACGGCATAGAGCGGCAATTGTCGCAAGCTAATAATCTAACTAACCACACCGATTGGGTCAACGAATTCCCTTGACTTTTCTTCTAATTTCGTTTAGAAACGGATAGTTTCCACGATTCCTGGGAAAACACCCCAAATAATGTGTAGAAGATGTGCGCACTGTCCGACCGGATTGCCAAGTTGCCCGGTCAACTGCCGTGCGGCTAACGGGCACTTGCGGCGCCCCCTTCGTGCCGGCGGCTCCCCTGCCGGGCCTTTCCGCCCGCAGGTGCGCGTTGGCGGACGCGGCTAACGGGCACCTGCGTCGCCCCCTTCGTGCCGGCGGCCCTCCTGCCGGACCTCCCCGCCCGCAGGTGCGCGTTGGCGGACCTGGCTAACGGGCAACTGCGGCGCCCCCTTCCCCCGCAAAAAGAGAGCCGGGTCCCGCAGGACCCGGCCCAGAGCATCCGATGGAAGCTGATGCTACTTGAGGGACACGGCGGCGCCGGCCTCCTCGAGCTTGGCCTTGGCAGCCTCGGCGTCGTCCTTCTTGGCACCCTCGAGGATGGGCTTGGGAGCGCCCTCGACGAGGTCCTTGGCCTCCTTGAGGCCGAGGGAGGTGAGCTCGCGGACGACCTTGATGACGGCGATCTTGTTGTCGCCGAAGCCCTCGAGCACGACGTCGAAGTTGGTCTTCTCCTCGGCATCGCCGGCATCGGCGCCACCAGCTGCGGGGGCAGCGGCAACGGCAACGGGAGCGGCGGCGGAGACGCCGAAGACGTCCTCCAGCTCGTGGACGAGCTCGGAAAGCTCAAGTGCGGGCATGGCCTTGAGGGCCTCGATGATGTCTTCCTTGGTGACAGCCATGTGTCTACTCCTTCATGTGTCTAGGATGCTCCTTGCATCCACAGTTTCTGACGTGCGCGGATGCTAGGCCGCATCCTGCTGATCTGCCACGGCGTGGAGCGCCGTGACGAGCCCGGTGGCCGGCCCGTTGAGGACGCGGACGACGCCGGACAGCGGGTTGGACAGGCAGCCCACGAACTTTGCGATGAGCTCCTCGCGGCTGGGCAGGTCGGCGATTGCCTTCGCCTCGTCGGCGGTGACCGCCTGGCCGTCGGCGATGCCGCCCAGGAACTCGATCTTCTTGAGCTTCTTCGCCGTGTCCTTGATCGCCTTGGCCGCATCGACCGGATCGTTCTCGTAGAAGACACAAGCGCACGGACCGACGAGGATGTCGTCGATGGCGGGCATGTCGGCCTTCTCGAGCGCGATCTTGACCAGGTTGTTCTTGTAGACCTTCATCTCCGCGCCGTTCTCGCGAAGCGTGCGACGGAGCTCCTGGGCCTCCTTGACGGAGAGGCCGCGGTAGTCGATCACGAACAGGCCCTTGCTCGCCTCGAGCGACGAGCTGATCTTCTCGACCATGTCGAACTTAGACTGTGCTGGCATTAAAACACCTCCTTCGCTCTTGCTCAGGCACCCCCGCCGACTCGGCGGACCCTCGCAAAAGCAAGGACCCCGCAGGCATTGCCAGACGAGGCCCTAAAGGAGACGAATCTCTTTGAAGACCACCTCGGCAGGCGGGAATCTCTTCCCCTTAGGCCCTTGCGGGCACCGGCTGTCTCTGGCAGCGGACGTGCTACGAAACTAGCTCGCACATTGTCGCACTCGGGTGCGGCATGCGTCAAGCGCAGTGCTAATCCTCCATGAGGTTGCGGACCTTGGTGGTGTCCACCTTGACGCCCGGTCCCATGGTGGAGGAGAACGCGACGGACTTCACGTAGCGACCCTTTGCAGTGGACGGCTTGACGCGAAGGATCTCGCTGATGAGCGCCTGGTAGTTCTCGACGAGCTTCTGCACGTCGAAGGACACCTTGCCCACCGGCACGTGGCAGATGCCGTAGCGGTCGGCGCGATACTCGACGCGGCCGGCCTTGAGCTCGTTGACCATCTTGCCGACTTCCATGGTCACGGTGCCGAGCTTGGGGTTGGGCATGAGGCCACGCGGGCCGAGCACCTTACCGAGGCGGCCGACCTTGCCCATCATGTTGGGCGTAGCGATGGCGGCGTCGAAGTCGATGTTGCCGGCCTCGATCTGGGCGACGAGGTCGTCGGAGCCCACGATGTCGGCGCCTGCGGCCTCAGCCTCGGCAGCCTGGGCGCCCTCAGCGAAAACGGCCACGCGGACGCTCTTGCCCGTGCCATGCGGCAGCGAGATGGAGCCGCGGATGTTCTGGTCGGCCTTGCGGGTGTCGACGCCGAGGCGGATGGAGGCCTCGACCGTCTCGTCGAACTTGGCCTGGGCCAGCTCCTTGACGAGCTCCATGGCCTGCTTCGGCGCATAGAGCTTGCCGGCCTCGACCTTGGCCTCTGCGTTGCGGTAGTTCTTTCCGTGCTTAGGCATATCTGGTACCTCCCGTGGTTCGCGGGCCTGCCTGGCCCTCCCACACTTCCAACATCCCTGGGGATGTCATGTCTCCCCTCTCGTAAGCGCTTCGCGGATTACTCGAGGGGAGACATGACATCCTCGTGCATCCGATCCTTCGTGCAGGTAACCGCTCGCCCGCGAACTACGGGAGCGGTTACCTCACGTAGAAGGTATTGGTTACTCGGCGGCCTTGGCGCCCTTCTTCTTGCCACGCTCGGGCTGCGGCTTGTCGGGCCAACCCTCGACCTGCACGCCCATGGAGCGAGCGGTGCCGGCGACGATCTTCTTGGCCGCATCGATGTCGTTGGCGTTGAGGTCGGGCATCTTGATCTCGGCGATCTTGGTGAGCTGCTCCTGGGTGAGCATGCCCACCTTGTCGAGCTGCGGGACGCCCGAGCCGCCCTGCAGGTGGAGCTCCTTCTTGATGAGCTCGGCCGCAGGCGGGGTCTTGCAGATGAAGTCGAAGCTGCGGTCCTCGTAGACCGAGATCTCGACCGGGATGATGTCGCCGGCCTGGTCCTGCGTCTGGGCGTTGAACGCCTGGCAGAACTGCATGATGTTGACCTGGGCGGCGCCCAGGGCGGGACCGACGGGGGGAGCCGGGTTGGCCTGGCCCGCCGGAATCTGGAGCTTGATGAAGCTGACAACCTTCTTGTCTGCCATCTCAGTGCCTTCCTACGTAGTGCCTCTAGCTGCTTATCTCTGCCCGTCCCCCAGAAGCATTCCTCACCGAATGAGGGACCGGCGTGGTTGCCTAGCTGATGGCCGCCACCTGATCGAGCGTGAGCTCGACCGGCGTCTCGCGGCCGAAGATGGTGAGCATGACCTTCACCTTGCCGGCGTCGGGCATGACCTCCGAGATCTGGCCGTCGAAGTCCTTGAGCGGGCCGTTGACCACGCGGATGGACTGGCCGATCTCGAGATTGGTCGCCATGCGCTTGGGGGTGACGGCCTTGCGCTCGGTGCGGCGCATGATCTTGTCGAACTCGTCGCGCGAAAGCGGCGTGGGCTTGCCCTCGATGCCGACGAACCCGGTGACGCCGGGGGTGTTGCGGACGACCGCCCAGGAGTTGTCGTCGAGCTCCATGCGGACGAGGACGTAGCCCGGGAAGACCTTGGCGTCCTTGGTCTCGCGCTTGCCGCCCTCCTTGAGCTCGGTGACCTCCTCCGTGGGGATCTTGATGTCCACGACCACGTCATCAAGGCCGAACGACTCGATGCGGTGCTCGAGGTCGTCCTTGACCTTGTTCTCGTAGCCGGAGTAGGTGTGGATGACGTACCAACGCTTCGCCATGGCTAGCCCCTCAGTCCCGAGAGGCCGGTGAGCGCGAGCACGATGCCCGAGTCGACGAGCCAGATGATGAGGCCCACCACGACGAGCGTGATGATGACGCTCACGGAGTACTCGCGCAGCTCCTCCTTGGAGGGCCACACGACGCGGCGCATCTCGGAGGCCACCGACGAAAGGTAGCCGGTGAGTCGGTTGAACATGTTGGGCTGGGCGGCAGCCTTCTCCTTGGCCTTCTGGACCTTGACGAGCTGGTCGCGCGTCGACTTGGAGAGGGCGCCCTCTACCTGCTCGGCGCTGGCCTCGGCTGCGGCGCGCTCCGCGCTGCGGGCCTTGCGGGCGCTGCGCTTGTTGCGATCCTTGTTTGCCATCCCTGTCCTAACCCTCTCAGAATCAGGCTCTCTTCTTGCTCAATCAAACCGGCCGCGGGAAGCGGCCGGGGATTTGCTGGCACGCCGGGAAGGACTCGAACCCTCAACTTGCGGTTTTGGAGACCGCCGCTCTACCAATTGAACTACCGGCGTATGTGTGGTGCTAGCGGGTTTCCCTGTGCACGGTGTGCTTGTGGCACCACGGGCAGTACTTCTTCAACTCCATACGCTCGGTGTTGTTCTGCTTGTTCTTGTCCGTAGTGTAGTTCCTGCGCTTGCACTCAGTGCATGCGAGGGTGACCATAGTGCGCATGAGACCTCCCGTATTGTGGTCGGGGCCGAGTGAGACCTCGACCGTGAAGCGACTGATAATGCTACCTTTCACCCGCCATAGATGTCAACTGACGCGACCGCAGCCAACCATCTCTACATACGGCCATCCCGCGCAAAAAGACTGGCGCCCCGCATGGGGGCGCCAGCAGACGTGCGATGTGGGGCTGCGTTGCTAGTCGGTGATGGTGGCAACGCGGCCGTCGCCGACGGTGTGGCCGCCCTCGCGGATGGCGAAGCGCAGGCCCTCCTCCATGGCGATCGGGTAGAGCAGCTCAGCCGTGATGGTGACGTGGTCGCCAGGCATGGCCATCTCGACGCCGTCGGGAAGGGTGAGCGAGCCGGTGACGTCCGTGGTGCGGAAGTAGAACTGCGGACGGTAGCCGCTGAAGAACGGCGTGTGGCGGCCGCCCTCCTCCTTGGTGAGGACGTAGACCTCG
>CACZNT010000070.1 GCA_902782635.1 uncultured Coriobacteriaceae bacterium | reverse complement strand
TGGCGCCCATCGGCAAGGGCCAGCGCGGCCTCATCGTGAGCCCGCCCAAGGCCGGCAAGACCACCATCCTCAAGCGGATCTGCGAGTCCATCGCCGCCAACAACCCCGAGGTGCACCTCATCTGCCTGCTCGTCGACGAGCGGCCCGAGGAGGTCACCGACATGGAGCGCTCCATCGACGGCATCGTCGTGGCCTCCACCTTCGACATGCCCGCCGACAACCACACCGCCATCTCCGAGCTGGTCATCGAGCATGCGAAGCGCCTCGTGGAGATGGGGGAGGACGTCGTCGTGGTGCTCGACTCCATCACGCGCCTCGCCCGCGCCTACAACCTGGCGCAGCCCGCCTCCGGCCGCATCCTCTCGGGCGGCGTCGACTCCACGGCGCTCTACCCGCCCAAGCGCTTCCTGGGCGCCGCGCGCAACATCGAGTTCGGCGGCTCGCTCACCATCATCGCGAGCGCCCTCATCGACACCGGGTCCAAGATGGACGAGGTCATCTTCGAGGAGTTCAAGGGCACGGGCAACATGGAGCTCAAGCTCGACCGCGACCTGGCGGACAAGCGCATCTTCCCGGCGATCGACCCGGTTGCCTCGGGCACGCGCAACGAGGAGCTGCTCATCGACGCCGAGCTGCAGCCCTTCGTCTGGGGCATCCGCCGCATCCTTGCCAACATGAACAACGTCGAGCGTGCCGAGGCCTCGCTGGTGAAGGGTCTCAAGGCCACCGACTCGAACCAGGACTTCCTCATCCGCTCGGCCAAGAAGGCCCAGCTCTCGGAGTATGCCGACGCGCTCTAGTCCTTCCACGCACATCCATCCGGCCCAAACCTGTCCCCCTTGTCATGACAAGGGGGACAGTCCCTTTTGTCATGACAGAGGGGACAGGTACATGAGGGCCGTCAGGCGGGGCGCAGGCTGAGGATGAGGTTCTCGGCGGCGATGGCGAGCCGGTAGGGCAGCAGCTTCGTGGCGACGTAGGCGAGCCGCATGTCCGGCGAGCTTATGCAGAGGGACTTGCCCAGCACCGCCGCGCGAATCGCCGATGCGACGGCGTGCGACTTGTCCTCGAAGCCGATCTTCGTGAGGTGGTCGACATCCGACTGCTCGCCGGGATTGTCGAGGAACTCGGTCCTCATGAACTTCGGGCACAGAGCGCACGCATGGATGCCCACCTGCCCGAGCTCGTAGTCGATGCCCTGGGTGAAGTCGAGCACGAAGCGCTTGGTCGCGCTGTAGGCGACAAGCCCCGGCTGCGGGATGAACGAGGCCACCGAGGCGAGGTTCACGATGCGCGAGCCCGCGATCATGTGGGGGAGCGTGCGATAGCACATCTCGACGACGGCGAGGCAGTTGAGCCGCACCATGTCGGCCATCTCATCGGGCGAAACCTCGCGCGCATCGCCGAACTTGCCGAACCCCGCGCTGTTCACGAGCCACTGAACCTGCGGGTGCTCCTCCTCGAGGAGCTGGGATATCTCGGCAAGGGATTCGGCCTTCGTGAGGTCGGCGGCGATGGGCCTCACGTCCACGGCGCATTCCGCGGCAAGCTCCTCGAGGCGATCCTTCCTGCGGGCGATGGCCCATATCTCGTCGAGCGGGCCTCCGGCGCCGGCGGCGAGCTGCCGCACGAACTCGGCGCCCACGCCCGACGATGCCCCTGTGACGACCGCTATCCGCGCCATAGGCGCCTCCCTCCAGATTCGGACTATCCCATGCTTGCATTTTGCGCAGGTGCGCCCTATAGTTCTAGAAGATTCGGCCTGCGGCCGGATTGCATCGCACGAGCGACGGCACAAGAAGATGAAACGGACAACACCGCCGCGACGTTGCACACACCCCATATCGGTGTGTTCTGCGCACGCTCTCAACTCGTCTTCTGTGCCCGAGGAAGCCATGTCAGCATGGCGGGGAGGCCAGACATGAGCGCAATGAGAAGGTATCCGGCAGTCTACGCCGGACTGGCAGGCGCCCTCGGCGCCGCCATCCCGCATACCGCCATGGCGACGTCCTCCGCACGCGACCTCGAGAGCCTCGCCTCGGGCATGCTCCTGCCGCTGTTCTTCGGCACGCTCGTCGGCGCCGGCATCGTCGGCCTGGCCGCACTCGTGACCTCCGCAGGCGAGGAGTACGAGGACGACATCGACATCTCCTGGCCGAGGCGCTTCGCGCAGCCCGACTACGTCGAGCAGGCGCCGCTCGCAAGCGACCCGCGCGAGATCTCCGCCCCGCTTTCCCGGGTGGGGGCCCGCACGGCGCTCGACAGGCCCGCTGCCGCATATCGCATCAGCCCCGAGAGCACGGGACCGTACGTGCCCGAATCGTCCGGCTATGTGAATGCCCTTGCCAGCCACTACCAGGCATCAAACCGCATGCGCGGCGTGGCCGCCGTCCTTGCCGAGCGCATCTCGGGAGATCCGCTGGGCGAGGGCGTCATGCTGTCGCGCTCCCGCGAGGTCGCAGGCGCGCAGGCCGCCTCTCGCTGGGAGGGTGCCGCAGCCCCCGTACGCCGCAGCTACCAGGCGCCGGCCCGCGCGTCGGTCCCCGCATATCCCGCACCCGCAGCGGACACCCGCTCGATCGACGAGCGCATCGCCCGCATCGACACCGTCAACCCCTACGAGCTCCCGCACATCGACGCCGAGGACGCGTTTGACGACCTGTGGAATAGCGCTCTCCTGGCGCTCGACGAGCGCATCATCGAGCAGCCCCTGAGCTTCGTGGACGAGGTGGGCGATTCGGAGACCCTCGACGAGCCCGACGGCCTCGAAGTGGACACCGACTTCATCCCGTTCCGCGCCCCGGCGGGCCATCCCGAGGTGGTGGACACTGAGTCCTACGTCGATTACCTCGTGCGCCAGGAGTTCGCCCTGCGCGCCGCCCGCAATGCCGCGCATCTCTCGAGCGACGGGCATCCGCGCTTCCTGCGCCTCGTCGAGGGAGGCACGGGCGCCATGACCGTCACGGACTCCGCCCCTGCGCCGCAGGGCGCCCCCAGGAGGCTCATCCTCTCGCCGGCGGAGCGCAAGCTCGCCTATCGTCCCCGCCACCTCAAGCCCGGGTTCGCGGTTCAGGAGGCCTAAGGGCCCTTGCGAGAGATGCCACGCTGGGCGCGCTATGCGCTCCTCATCCTCTGGGTAGGCTTCATCTGGGCGCACTCGCTCGTGCCGGCGGACACCTCGACCGAGGAGAGCGACTTCTTCGCCCAGCTCATCGCCCCCTTGCTGGGGCGGCTCGGCATCCACGAGTGGGATACGGTGACCTTCCTCGTGCGCAAGACGGCGCACTTCCTGGAGTACCTCGTGCTGGGGCTCCTCAACTGGGGCGCCGTCTCCTCCGAGCCAGCGCCCGCGCTGCCCGCAGCGCTGATCGCGGCTCTCGTCATCGTGGGCGTGCCTGCTGTTGACGAGACCATCCAGCTCTTCGTGGCGGGAAGGTCAGGGCAGGTGTCGGACATCCTCCTCGACGTGTGCGGGGGAACTATCGGCTATGCAGGCAGGGTTGCCCTCAGCCGGCGCAGATCGTGACGCCCTCGTCGCGCACGCCGATCTGACGCACGAGGAAGCCCGGCCTCAGCTCGCGCAGGGCGCGTTCGACATTGGCGGCAGCCTCGGGCGAGCCGCAGGCGCCGATCATGGAAGAGCCGGATCCGGAGATGAAGAAGGCCG
>CACZNT010000069.1 GCA_902782635.1 uncultured Coriobacteriaceae bacterium | reverse complement strand
GATATTGGAGTTCGCAGAGCCATCCGGTCCAAAGTCCCATAGGTTTACCTAGGGTACTTCGCGTGACAGATGGGAACTGTCCCCAAGTGTCACATGCAAGGGCCCGCTCCACGAGGGAACGGGCCCGTTTGCTTGCCTTGCCTGCAGTTGGCTCGAAGCCGTCACTCAGCGCAGATGGCAATCCCTGCCGAGGCGCCAATCCGGTCGGCGCCGGCCTCGATCATCGCCAGCGCCTCATCGCGATTGTGCACGCCGCCGGCCGCCTTCACCTTGCAGCGGTCGCCCACGGTCTTGCGCATGAGGGCAACGTCCTCCACCGTGGCGCCGCCCGTGGAAAAGCCGGTCGACGTCTTCACGAATGCCGCGCCCGCCTCGACGGAGAGCTCGCACGCGCGCACCTTCTCCTCGTCCGTGAGCAGGCAGCACTCGATGATCACCTTCACCGGCACGCCCGGCGCGGCGTTCACCACGGCGGCGATGTCGTCGCGCACGAAGTCGTCCTCGCCGTCCTTGAGCTTGCCGATGTTGATCACCATGTCGATCTCGGTGGTGCCGTCGGCCACCGCAGCCGCCGCCTCGGCAGCCTTCGCCGAAGTGCAGGCCGCGCCCAGGGGGAAGCCAATGCACGTGGAGATGCCGACGCCTGTGCCCTCGAGCAGCTCGTGCGCCAGCGCCGTCCAGCAGGAGTTGATGGCCACGGTGGCGAAGTGGTACTCCGCCGCCTCGGCGCAGAGCTTGCGCAGGTCGGCCTCGGTGGCGTCCGGCTTGAGGACGGTGTGGTCGATGTATCCGTTGAGCTCCATCGGGCCCTCCTAGTCGAGCAGGTCCTCTACGGTGTCCACCAGGTCGTCGGCCGTGAGGCGGAACTCGGCCTGCAGGAAGTCGGCCGTGCCCACCTGGCCGAAGGCGTCGCGCACGCCATGGCGCACGAACGGCACGGCCACGCCAGCCTCCATGAGGCAGCTCGCGCAGGCCTCGCCCAGGCCGCCGATGATGCTGTGGTTCTCGAACGTCACCACGCCCTTCTTGCCAGCAGCCTCGGCCACCAGCAGCTCCTCGTCGAGCGGCTTCACGCAGAACATGTCGATGACCTCAGCGGAGATGCCCTTGTCGGCGAGCGCCTCGGCCGCGTCGAGCGCGTCGGAGACGAGCTGGCCGGCGGCCACGATGAGCACGTCGGAGCCCTCGCGCACGATGTTGCCCTTGCCCATCTCGAAGGTGGAGCCAGCCTCGTACACGTTGCGGACGGGCTTGCGGTTCGCGCGCACGTAATGCACGCCCTGGCCCATGGTCGCGAACGTGCGCACGATCCACTCGAGCTGCGCGTCGTCAGCCGCGTCGCACACCACCGCGCCGGGGAGCGTGCGCATGATGGCCACGTCCTCGAAGGTGGTGTGGGTGCCGCCATTGGCCGCCACCGTGAAGCCGGGGTCGGAGCCGTAGATGTTGATGGTGTTCTTGGCGTAGCCGCCGGAGAGGTACACCTGGTCGAACGCGCGGCGCGTGGCGAACGGGCTGAAGGTGTGCACGAACGGCACGAAGCCCTCCATGCTCATGCCGGCCGCGATGCCCATCATGTCGGCCTCGGCAATGCCGCACTGCACGAACTGGTCGGGGTTGGAGGCGGCGATCTTCGAGAAGCCAGATGCGCAGCCGAGGTCGGCCTCGAGGGCGACGACATTCTTGTCCGTCTTCATGATGTCCTGCAGCGTCTCGACCACCACGAGGCGCATCTCGCGCCCGTTGGCGCTGCGGTCCGCTGCGAGCTTGAAGGCTGCCATTACGCAACACCTCCCTCGATGATCTCGTCAAGCTTGGCAATCGCCTCGGCGGTCGCCTCGTTGATCTTGTCGTTGTCCCACTTCATGGAGTGGTTCATCACCGTCTCCTCGAAGAACGGGATGCCGGCGCCCTTCACCGTGTCGAGCACGATGCAGAGGGCCTCGCCCTTGTGGGCCTTGGCGACCGTCATCGCATCGTCAACCGCGGCAAGGTCGTTGCCGTCGACGCGCTGGGTGAAGAAGCCGAAGGCCTCCATCTTCTTGGCGAGGTCAAAGTTCTCCATGACGTCGGCCGTCCAGCCGTCAAGCTGGCGCTTGTTGTCGTCGATGAAGACGATGAGGTTGTCGAGCTTCTCCTTGGCGATGAACTGGAAGGCCTCCCAGCACTGGCCCTCGTTGAGCTCGCCGTCGCCCACGAAGAGGTAGACGAAGGGGTCGGCTCCCTTCATCTTGAGCGCCTTTGCGATGCCGGCGGCCTGCGAGGTGCCCTGGCCCAGCGAGCCGGTGGTGGCGTCGACGCCGGGGGTCTTGTTGCGGTCGGTGTGCGACGGCAGGTTGGTGCCGCCGTCGTTGAGCGTCATGAGCCAGTCCTTGGGGAAGTAGCCCATCTCGGCCAAGGTGGAGTACATCACGGGGCCGGCGTGGCCCTTGGAGAGCACCACGCGGTCGCGCCCCTCCCACTTGGGGTTGGCGGGATCGAACTTGCCCTGCTTGCCGTAGATCACGGCATAGGCCTCGACCAGGGAGAGCGAGCCTCCCACGTGGCCGTAGCCGCGGTGCTGGAGCATCTCGAGGATGTCGCGGCGAATCTTGGCCGCGAAGACCTCGAGCTCCTTGAGCTGCTTGTCTTCCACCGATTCTCCTTCCGTTTGAAAAAGCGGCCCGGGACAGGGTCCTCGAGCCGCATTGGTCCCTATGACAATTGTACGACAGTGTTTGTCCCAAGCCGGGTACGTCGCAGCATGACAAAGGGGACAGTCCCCTTTGTCATGACAAGAGGGACAGTCCCCTTTGTCTTATCGAAGGGTCGTGCGGCCGAAGGCCTGCTCCCAGGCCTGGCCGAACTCCTCGGTCGCGGCCTCGCTGTACGGGTTGTACGCGAAGGCGCGGCACACGTCCGGTGGCAGCGTGGCAGCCGGGCATCCGTTGAGGATGAGCTGGTGCACCTGGTTTGCGTTCTTGAAGGATGCTGCCAGCACCTTGGCGTCCATCCCCTGGATGGCGAGCATCTCGATGAGCTCGCACACCTCGGCGATGCCATCGCCGAGATTGCACATGCGATTGACGTAGGGGGCGAGGTAGGCGGCGCCGTTGAGCGCAGCGGCGAAGGCGGTGTCGGCGTCGTAGATCGCCGTTGCCAGGACCTCCATGCCCTCCCCCGCGAGGCGCTTGATGGCGGCCAGGCCCGCGGAGGTGACGGGGATCTTGGGGATGGCGTTGGCCGGGCGGAGGGCCGCGATGGCGCGGGCATCGGCGATGATGCCGTCAACATCGGTGGCGATGACCTGGGCGAAGAGCTTCTGCTCGGGCTCGAGCAGCTCGCAGATGCCGCTCATGGCCGCCTCGAAGCTGAGGCCGCTCGCCGCGATGATCTTGGGATTGGTGGTGACGCCTGCCAGCGAGACGCGCCCGCCTATCTCGCGAATCGCGCCGAGGTCGGCCGTATCCAGGTAGAGCTCGAACATGCCCCATCTCCTCCTCACATGACAAGGGGGCAGTCCCCCTGGCCGGAAGTCATTTCCCCCGAAAAAGCAAGTTTTGGTAATCATGATGCGCGACGTTTGAATCTGCAGAGGCATTTGCCCAGGATTCATCTGCGCGCGGTGACACATACCACCCTATCCGATTACCAAAACTCTGATTTGCGGGGGAACCTGTCGTGCCTGGCAAAGGTTTCTCGTTTGCCTCTGCCGCAGACTACCAGGTCTTGCCGCACTTCGTGCACTTGTAGCCCATGTAGCCGGAGCCGGGGGCCACGCTGGCCTCCACCTGCATCTCCGGGCCGGCACCGCAGTACGGGCAGAAGGGCGCGCCGCCCTTGCCGCCGCCGGCGACATCCTCGAGCTGCACATCCTGCAGCTCGACCTCGTTCTCGTGCCTCTCGTTCTCAGTCGACATTGCTCCTCCTTGCGTCAGCTTGCACCTGTTCCTTATACGCCAAAAACGCGAAAAGTAACCCAGCAATTTCCAAGATAAGACATACCTTATGTGAAGAAGAGCTGCCTTTGTTTCACATTTGGCTGATAGAGAGGGTGGCGTGTACAATACCTGTGCTGGGATGCCGTTTTGGCGCCCGAATCTGTCACCTAGGAGAAGGGTCATTGATGAAACCCCGACCTCACAGTCGATGACCCCTTGCGCGTGCCCATGGGCTGCGCCGCAAGGGGCGCCCACATTAAGGAGCACGCATGATCTACCTGTCCCAACTTCTGGGAATCCCCGTAATTGACGCCGACGGCGATAAGATCGGCACCGTCAACGACCTCGGCATCGCCACCGGCGAGGTCTTTCCGCGCATCACCAGCCTCGCCTTCGTCGGCCCCGGCAAGACGCCGTTCATGATCAGCTGGCGCAAGTACGTCGAGAGCCTCGCCGACGACGGCATCCGCCTGAAGGTCCCCTCTACCGAGATTCGTTTCTCCTACCTCCAGCCCGACGAGGTCCTCATCGCGCGCGACCTGCTCAACAAGCAGATCGTCGACACGCGCGGCATGAAGGTCGTGCGCGTCAACGACCTCAAGCTGTCCGACTCGGGCAGCTCGCAGCTGCGCCTTCTTGGCGCCGAGGTGGGAGCACGCGGCATCCTGCGCACCCTTCACCCGGCACTCGAGCGCGTCGTCCTGCGT
>CACZNT010000068.1 GCA_902782635.1 uncultured Coriobacteriaceae bacterium | reverse complement strand
GAGGCCCATCGAGAACTCGATGAGCGAGCACACGAGCGCGTTGGCCAAGAAGCTGAGGATGTAGGGCAGGATCGGGTTCTTTATCTTCTTGACCAGCCATTCCTTGAGCGGGTAGAGGAAGAGCGCGATGAACACCACCGCCGCGCCCTCCATGGGGAACGGGTAGAGCCAGTCGCGCCAGAGCATGGTGTTCGTCGGGTCGTACTCGCCCTCCACCAGGCCGGCGATGATGAGCTGGCACATCGCTGCCTCCATCCAGTGGCCCAGCACCGAGAACACGATGAAGTACATGATGCAGTTGCGGATGAAGGGCCAGCCGCGGCGGTTGATGGTGAAGTGCTCGCCGTCGTAGTCGCCCGAGCGGGCGCCGATGTCGTTCACCAGGATCATCTTGGCGCGCTCGGAGAAGATGAGGTAGAGCAGCAGGATGATGTTGAAGCACGAGTACCAGAGGTGCGCCACGGGGTCGAAGCGGCCGTTCATGGCGTCGATGACGCCGTCGGCGACGATGTTGAACACCACCATCCCGATGCCGAACGGCCGCGCGATGCGGTAGCGGTTGATGAGCAGCCAGAAGGTGATGCCCTCGAGGATCACCATCACCCAGTCGAGGATGCTCGACGAGTTGTAGTTGATGGTGTCGCGCGAGCTCAGCAGCAGGTAGAGCAGGGTGCCGAGGATGTGGAAGACGAACATCACCTGGATGACGCGCATGAAGCCCATGCGGTTGACCTCGGAGAAGCGGATGGCGTTGTAGGCCTTCTTGGCTGCCTTGGTGGCGGCGCGGTGGTTGGTCTTGGCCTGCTTGCGGGCCTCGCGCTCCCTGCGACGGGCGTCCTTGGCGGCGTCGCGGTCGTTGAGCTGCTCGGTGATGAGGGTGAGGCGGGTGGCCTCGTCGGCCTCCTCGTCGGCCTCGAGGGCGGCGTGCGTGAGGACGATTGCCTCGGCCATCGAGTCCTGCGCGCCGCGGGTGATCTTCGCGCGGTCGACGCTGCCGGTGGAAAACGCGCCCTCGATGGCCCGCTCCGCGTTCTCGAGGGCCGCCATCCGACGCTCGAGCTCTTCCTGGGAGACCTTGGTAGGCTCGCTGGGCGTTGCCGCTGCCTGCACGGGAGCTGCCTCGGCCCCCTCCGTTCTCATGTGCTTCATGTCCAACTTCCTTGCCTGATGCCCGATGGGCGCTTCCAGTCCCGTCCATTGTAGCGCGGTGCCGGCAGCCCCCGTGTCGTCCTGAGCGGAGGCGCCGGCAGCCCCCCCGTGTCGTCCTGAGCGGAGGCGCGCAGCGCCGGAGTCGAAGGACCTCATAATCCGTCCGTGACCGTTAACCTCCCTTCGCTAACGGTCACAGACGTTCGCGAAGCCCGGTAGAGGCGCTATTTTTTCGAAAGAGACGCCGCCAGTGACCGTTAGCACCTCTTCGCTAACGGTCACCGGCGTGAAGCTCGTCCCCCGTGTCGTCCTGAGCGGAGACGCCGGCAGCCCCCCGTGTCGTCCTGAGCGGAGCGCCGAAGGCGCGTAGTCGAAGGACCTCGCCCTTTCCGCATGGGATAGTATGGGATGACGACACGAGGAGGCGCCCATGGAGGCAAACGAATACCAGCAGCTCGCCATGCGCACGCTCAATCCCGAGCTCGACGAGCGCGATGTCCTCATCAACGCAGTCATGGGGCTGTGCGGCGAGGCCGGCGAGGTGATCGACATCGTCAAGAAGCACCTCGCGCAGGGCCATGAGCTCGACCGCCAGAAGATGGTCGACGAGCTGGGCGACGTTGCCTGGTACCTGGCCGAATGCGCCACGGTGCTGGGCGTTGGCCTCGATGACGTGCTCGAGGGCAACATCGACAAGCTGCGCACGCGCTTCCCAGAGGGCTTCTCCTCCGAGCGTTCGGTGCTGCGCGAAGACCAACAGGGGGCATGAGGATGGCAAAGCTGTACTTCCGCTACGGTGCGATGGGAAGCTCCAAGACGGCAAACGCCCTGATGGTTGCCTACAACTACCACGAGAAGGGGCAGCGGGCGCTTTTGGTGAAGCCGTCGCTCGACAATCGCGACGGCGAGAACACCATGTTCTCGCGCATCGGCCTCTCGAACGAGTGCGTCGCGGTGGAGCAGCTGATGGAGATGGGCGACGATGAGGTGCGCGCCTACGACTGCATCATCGTCGACGAGGCGCAGTTTTGCACGAAGGAGCAGGTGGAGCGGCTCACCGACATCGTCGACTTCGTCGGCGTGCCGGTGATTTGCTATGGCCTGCGCACCGATTTCCAGCGCAACCTCTTCCCCGGGTCGCAGTGGCTGCTAGCCTGGGCGGACGTCATCGAAGAGGTGAAGACGGTGTGCTGGTGCGGCAAGGCCGCAACCTGCAACGCGCGCTTCGACGAGAGCGGGACGATGGTGACGGAGGGCAGCCAGGTGGTGCTGGGCGCGAACGACTCCTACACCAGCGTCTGCCGGCTGCACCACAAGCTGGGGCAGATCGTCGACCCGGAGAGCAAGTAGGACCTGCGGGCATCCGTCAGGGTAGCGTTACGGGATGGATTGACAGCTTAATCGCAGATTACGCGCAAAGCGGCCCCGGATCGACGTCCGGGGCCGCTTGGTTGCACCTGCTACCCGAGCAGATGGCCGTATGTCCGCTGCGCGCTATGCGGCAGTGTCGACGAGCGAGTTGAGGTCGGCCTCAACGCCGGACTCGTCCGCCATCTCCCAGGTGCCGTTGTTCTTGACGTAGTCGATGTCGAAGGTCTGGGTGGTCGTCGGGAACGTCGGATCGGTGAGCACGTCGCTCACGACGCCCATCATCAGCTTGGTGAAGTCATCCTCCGTCATGTTCTCGACGTCGAGGTCGGCAATCGCGGCGTCGACGGCCTTCTCCATGAGGGCGTCGGCCTCCTCGCCGAACTCAGGCGAGGTGAGCGCCACATGCGCCACGGCCTTGTCGCCCGTGACATCGACGCTCACTACCTCGAGCTTGAACTTGCTCTCCATGTTGGCGGCGTAGGCCTCGAGGTCGAGACCCTGCTTCTCGAGCTCGAGCATCTCCTTGTCCTCGCGCAGGCCCTGGAGCAGCTCCTCCTTGGTGATGTTCGTGCCCACGATCTAGACGATGTCGGCAGTGATGATCTCCTCGTCGGAGAGCTCGTTGGTCTTCGCCTCCTGGCTGGAATCGGCGGCGGGGGTCTCAGAGCTGGAGTCCCCGCTCGCAGGGCCGCCACCGCAGGCAGCGAGTCCCATCATGCCAAGTGCGAGCGCAAGTGCCAGCATCATGGCGAACAGTCGGTTGGATTTCATGTCAATCGCCTCCCTTGTTACAGACGTACTCACATTGTACGCCCGCTTGCAGATATCCGCCCATGGCGCAAGCGTGAGCACGTCACGCGGTAGGCAAAGCTCTGCCACCGAGCTATAAGGAGCCGGAGGTGAAAGGGCGAGGTCCTTCGACTACGCGCCTTCGGCGCTCCGCTCAGGACGACACGCAGGTTCGTGTCATCCTGAGCGAGCGAAGCGAGT
>CACZNT010000067.1 GCA_902782635.1 uncultured Coriobacteriaceae bacterium | reverse complement strand
GTCCGCAGAGGATGCCTCGAGCGAATCCTGGATCTCGGTGCCGAGGACGTCTGGAGACGAGTCATCTGCCGGCTCCCCCAGGTCGTCAGAAGGTGCCGGCTCCCCCAGGTCGTCCGAAGGTGCCGGCGCCACGGCCGCGAGCTGCGTCTCTGTCGCAACCTCGTCGGCGAGGGCGATGCCCGGCGCGAACGCGAGCGCGAGGGCGAGGATAAAGGCATGGACAAGCTGCTGCCGGCCCCTGCAGATCTTCTCTCTCAATTGCACAACCGCCAAATCTCACTAGAACGAGTACACCGTGCTGCCAGAGGGCACGTAATCGTGAATCCACTTTGCGTTCGCCATGTGCAGGCGCACGCATCCATTCGAAATGGAGTAGCCAATTCTGTCGTCCCTGAACCTCGTGGCGTTTGAACCAGGAATGTAGAGCTCGGAATGGAACAGCCAATCACGATAGATCTGCGTCCACCAATAGCAGGTGTGATCGGAGTCGCCGAAGGAGTATCCCCTGCTTCCCACTGAATAGAGTCCGCGAACCGTCGGCGACGAAGGCTTCCCAACGGAGCAAGGAATCAGCTTCTGCATGACCCAGTCGGAGCCGCTTCGCGTAAAGATGGCAACAAGGTGATTGCTGTTGTCAACAGCCAGGAAGTAGTTGGTTGCGCTCCCGTAGCGACGGGCCATATTGAGGTAGGTGTTATCCACCCTGAGGACGCCGTCGTTGTTTGCCGTATAGATGCTGCTGCCAATTTGGCGCGACTCATTACGCAGCACATAGCCCCTTTCCGGCAGACCGTAGTACTGCTTTCCGGAAACAGTGAACAGGCCGAGCTTGGCGGCAGTATAGGCGCCGCGATTCTCTATGTAGTAGCGCTGCATGGAGCCGTCGTACTTCTTGGTTACGAGCCACCCGGCCCTCTCGTTCGTCAGCTTTCCGTTGTTGTCGGCGAAGACCATGTAGCCGCCACCAACGTTGGCCTTGCCGCGGGCGACGTAGCCCTTGTTCGGCAGCGTGTAGTGTGCCCAGCCATTCTTGGAAAAGCCGGGGATGGCGGCATGGGCGGAGGCATCTATCCAGTAGCGCTCGTTGCGCCCGTCGTAGGCCTTGGTGACGAGCCAGCCGGGGTTCTCGAGCTTGCCGTCGTTGTTCGCCAGGTAGACCTTGCCGTCGCGGGCGACGTACTTGCCGCGGACGACGTAGCCCTCCGGGCGGGCGTAGGCCCACCAGCCGGTCTCGGAGGCCGAGAGCAGCTCATTCGTTGCCATGATGCCATTGCGGAACCAGTAGCGCTGGTTGCCGTGGCCGAAGGAGTTGGTCACCACCCAGCCGTTGCTCTTGCTAATCTTGCCGTCATTGTTGGCGTAGGAGCGCCTGCCGGAGCTGTCGGTAAAGCCACCGCGGGCGACGTAGCCCTTGCCGGGAATGGTGTAGTGGTACCAGCCGTCCTCGGAGTAGCCGGGCACGGCCGCATGGGCCTCCGAGTCGATCCAGTAGCGCTGGTAGCCACCGTCGTACTTGTTGGTGACGACCCAGCCCGGATTCTCGAGCTTGCCGTCGTTGTTGGCGAGGTAGACCTTGCCGTCGTGTGAGACGTACTTGCCGCGGACGACGTAGCCCTCGGGACGTGCGTAGGCCCACCAGCCTGATCCCTCGGCGGGGTCGATCAGGCGCGACTTCGCGACGGAGCCGTCGGCCTCGATCCAGTAGCGCTGCATGCCGTGGCCGCGGGAGTTGGTGACTTCCCAATGTCCGCGGGAGGCGGCGGCCGACCCGGCATCTGCCGTCGCGGGCTGCTCCTCGGCGGCCGCCGCAGCCTCAGTCTCCGCTGCGACCTCGACGTCGGCAGCAGCATCGTCTTCGACGTCGGCCCCCGCCTCAGCCTCGGGCTCCGCTGCAACTTCGGGCTCCGCTGCAACTTCGGGCTCGGTCACGTCAGCGGCAGCAACATCCTGCCCCTCGTCCGGGGACGCCTCCCCGTCGGGCGTCGTCGCCTCAGAGGGCGAGACTGCAGAGTGCCCGCCCTGGGAGGCATTCCCACCCTCGGGGCCGAGTACGTCGGATTCAGCACATGGCTCGTCATCCAGACAATCCGCAGGTACGTCCTGTGCGCCGAGGACGTCTGGGGACGAGCCATGTGCCGTCTCACCCAGGTCGTCCGAAGGTGCCGAAACCACGACCGCGGACTGCTCTTCGGTCGCGGCCTCCTCGGCGAACGCGGGGATGCCGAGACAGAACGTCAGCATCGTCGCAAGCAGCACGGCGACGAATATCGGCAGGGAACGATTCGCATGCTTCATGACACTACTCCCAAGGGATAGTGAACCTACAACGTATCTGAATTATATGACCGACATCGACGCATTTCGCCCAGAGTGCCAAAACGAAACATCCCAGCGTCCAAATATGAGATGTAGTAGAGCCCGCTCCTGCCTGACGCTCTCAGAGGCCAAGCATGAACTCGAGGGCACGTAGGCGCGCATCCAGGTGCGCAGACGCCCATTCGTGCGTGATGCCCGCGAGCCATCGAGCCATCGAGGGGTCAACGTCGTCAGCGAGAAGCTCGTCGAAGGGGGCCCTCAGCAGATGCTTGAGCCAGCTGAGCTGATCGCCGGAAAGGGGAACGGCACCCTCCGCCTCCCCCGCGCAGCTCTCGCATTGCACGCCGCCCAGTGCGGCCGAAAAGCGGGAGACACCCTCTTCTCCGCAGGAAACGCAGGTGTCAAGCTGGGGATACCAGCCAGAATGCGCCATCACCTTCCACACGTAGGCGGCGACGCACAGGTCGAGGTGCGAGACATCGCAAGCCTGCTCGCAGGCCGAGAGCGCACGCCTGCAGATGGGGTGCAAGTACGCATCGGCGGCATCCTCGTAGCACGTGGCCCTCGCCACATCGCAGATCGCAGAGGCCGCCATCATGCGGTCGGGGTCTAGCTTGAGGCTCGCATGCGCGTCGAGGAGCTCCGCCTCGGCGATGACGTCAAGCGAACGGCCCTTGGCCACCAGGGCATCTACCTCGCAGAAGATGTCACACCTGCCGGCGAGCCGGGCGCCGGGCTTGCGCGCGCCCTTGGCGACGGCACGACGCTGAGAGCCATCGTCGGCGAGCATCGTGAGGATGAGGTCCTTCTCGCCGAGCGCCGTCTTCGCGAGCACGACCGCCTTCACATGGGTAGTTCGGGCACGCGGCATCAGAAATCGCCTGCGTCATAGCCCAAGCGGCGAATCTCGTTCGCGTCTCTGCGCCACTGGGGCCTCACCCTCACCTCGAGGTCCAGGTACACGTTGGCGCCCAGGATTCTCTCGAGGTCGGCCCGAGCCTCGGTGCCGATGCGCTTCACCATGCTGCCACCGGAGCCGATGACGATGCCCTTCTGGCTCTCGCGCTCGACGAGGATCGTCGCGGCGACCGAGGCATGGCCATCCTTTGCCCAATTGATGTCCTCGCAGGTAACGGCCACGGAATGAGGAATCTCATCGCGGAGGTTGAGCAGCACCTTCTCGCGGATGAACTCGGCGACGAGGTCCTCGTCGCTCGCATCCGAGGACATGTCCTCGGGAAACCACTGGGGCCCCTCCGGAAGCTGCGCCGCAACCAGGGAGAGAAATCCCTCGACGTTGAAGCGCTCACGCGCGCTCACGACGATCTCGTCATCGAAGCGCGCAAGGGCCCGCGCAGCCTCCAGCTGCGCGCTGACGAGCTCCGGCGAGGCAACGTCGGCCTTCGTTATGACGAGCACGCGGTGGGCGTCAGAGGCGTCCACATGGCGCGCGACCCATGCATCGCCCGAGCCCACGGGCTTCGTGGCGTCGATGAGCATGGCGACGACGTCCACATCGGCAAGCTCTGCGAGCGCGGCGCGATTGAGCTCCTTGCCGAGCGCGTCCTTCGGTTTGTGAAGACCCGGCGTGTCCACGAGGATGACCTGCGCATCCTCCAGGTTGACGACGCCGCGAAACCGCTTGCGCGTCGTCTGCGCGACAGGACTCTCTATGGCTACCTTCTCGCCGAGGCAGGCATTGAGCAGGGTGGACTTGCCGACGTTGGGACGGCCGACGAGGGCCACGAAACCGCTGCGCATCGAGATCACAGCCCGAGGCGGGCGATTCCCGCGCGAACGAAGATGAGCATGCCGACGATGGCGACGAAGACGCACAGGATCCAGACGGCGGCCGCAGAGATGTCCTTGGCCCTTCCCGCCAGGGGATGGAACTCAGGCGAGACGAGGTCGACGACCGTCTCGATGGAGGTGTTGATGAGCTCGGCGCACATGACAAGGCCGCAGCAGATGAGGATAACCGCCCAGCTCAAGAGGTCAATTTGCAGGAGGAATCCCATGAGGATGGCGAATATGCCACCGCCGATCATGATGCGAAGGTTACGCTCCGTGCCAAGCGCGATGCGAAAGCCCTGGATGGCGAAGGCGAAGCTCTTCCTGAGGGTGGGATGATCGCTCTTAGATCCGGGGATCATGCCTGATCATCCTCCTCCCTGTGCCTCGTGAGCTCCGCAGGACCAAGCGTTCCGTCGGAGGGCAGCCGTTCGAGGATGGAGTCCTCGATGCCCTGCATCACAAGCGCCTCTCCCTCATCCATGTGATCGTATCCAAGCAGGTGAAGCATACCATGTACGAGCATGAGCCTCGTCTCATCCGCCGGTGTGGTCCCAAATTGCGCTGCCTGTGCGGCTATGTACTCGGGCGCCAGCACGATGTCGCCGAGCATGCAGGGCTCCATATCATCGAGGTCGGGGTCGTCCGGATGCTCGCACTCGATGCTAAGCACATCCGTAGGCGCATCCCTATCCCTCCACTCGAGGTTGAGCTGCCTCATCTTCCCGTTCGGTACGACGGAGAGAGATACCAGGCAGGGGCGTGAAATATCGCGATCGTCAAGCACTGCTTGGAGAATCTCAAGCATCTCCTCTTCGCTGAGCGCCGAGTCTGCGGAATCGACGACCTCAAGATCGACTTCAAGGTTTTCCATCATCTCTCCGCCCTCATGCGCGCCTCGTCCTGCTCGTAGGCATCCACGATCTTCGCGACGAGGCTATGGCGCACGATGTCCCCGCGATCGAGCTCGATGAAGCTCACGTCATCGATGTTGGAGAGGATTCGGCGAGCGGAGTCGAGGCCGCTCTCCCCCAGGAGGTCCCTCTGCGACACATCGCCCGTGACCACGAACTTGCTCGAGAATCCCAGGCGGGTGAGGAACATCTTCATCTGCTCGGGCGTGGTGTTTTGCGCCTCGTCCAAGATCACGAAGGCGTCGTTGAAGGTCCTGCCACGCATGAAGGCGAGCGGGGCGATCTCCACCACGCCCTGCTCTATGAGGGCGTTGGCGTGCTCCATGTCGGTCATGTCGAAGAGGGCGTCGTAGAGCGGGCGCACGTAGGGGTCGAGCTTCTCCTCGAGCGTGCCGGGCAGAAAGCCGAGCGACTCCCCCGCCTCCACCACCGGACGCGCGAGCACGATGCGCCCGATCTCCCTGCGCTTGAGGGCAGCCATAGCCATCGCCATCGCCAGGTAGGTCTTGCCCGTGCCAGCAGGGCCGATGCCGAAGGTGATGGTGGACGACTTCATCGCGTCCACGTAGCGCTTCTGGCCCTCCGTCTTGGGGCGGATCGACCTACCCCTATAGGTGAGCAGGATGTCCGCGCTCGTGGTGGAGACGGGCGCTGCGCCTGCCGCCACCTGCTCGATCAGAAGGTCGACGTCGGCCACGCTCGGGCTCTCGCCATCGGCGACGAGCCTGATGAGCCTCGAGAAGACGGAGGTGACATTGTCCACCTCCTCGGCCGGGCCGGAAATGCCTACCTGGCTTCCGCGCACCGTTATGTGAGCGTCCGTCGAGTCCTCGATGCGCCTCAGGAGGGCATCTGCCGGCCCCATGAGCCTCTGCAAATCGACGGAATCGGGGATGGTCAAGCGAATGTGGGTGGGCTCCATCTTCCTCCTGTGGGACGAGCCTGCGAATGCTCAGGCAAAGCTACCGGGAATTGTACAACCGACGCGGGCGTCGAGCACCCCGCTCGGGAGCGCCTCGCGAATGATGAGACGTTGCAGCGTGCCCACCGGCAGCTCGTCGTCGACGAGCACGTCGAGAAGGCCGCCCGAGGTGCCCATCCCCTGTTCCTGCACGCAGATGAGCTCCTCCTGGCCCACGCGTGAGCGTGCATACTCCCCGCGCATCCGGGCTGCAAGCTCATGTGCTTGGCGAGCGCGCTCCGCGGAGATTTGAGGCGATACCTGCTCGGGTGCCTCAGCGGCAGGCGTTCCGGGTCGCTTGGAATACCTGAAGACGTGCATGCCCGCGAAGCCGACGCGCTCGCAGAGGCCCAGCGACTCCTCAAACTCGGCATCCGTCTCACCGGGAAAGCCCACGATGAGGTCGCAGCCCAGGGCAAGGCCCTCGATGCGCTCGCGAGCGCGCATGACGCGGCGTTCGTACTCGGCCGCATCATAGGCGCGGCGCATGCGCTTGAGGGTGGCGCTGCAACCCGACTGCAGCGGAACGTGCAGGTAGGGAGCGATGCGACCCTGCGACTCCACCACGACGTCGAGAAGCTCGTCGCAAATGTCCTGAGGCTCTGTTGACGAGAGCCTCACCCGGCCAATGTCGGTCTTCTCGAGGATCAGGCCGAGGAGCCGTGCGAGCCCGCGCCCAGAGCGCATGCCGTCAAGCTCGTACGAGCCAAGGTTGACGCCCGTGAGCACGACTTCCGGCGCACCCTTCGCCGCCTCCTCCTGCACGCGAGCAAGGATGTCGGCGGCATCAAGAGAACGCGACTTGCCGCGTGCCTTCCATACGATGCAGTAGCTACAGCGAAGGTCACAGCCATCCTGGATCTTTATGCCGGGCCGCATCCTTCCCGTAGGCGTTGAGAACGCGGCATCCTCGATGCCGAAATCTTCCCTATCGGGAAGACCAAGCAGGCTTGCCGCTATTTTCGGCACCCTCGACTTGTCAGGCTCGACGATTACGCGCTCTCCCAAACCCTCAAGTTCAGCTTGAAAGAGGGCCGCGGAGCAGCCGGTAGCTATCACGTGAGGCATGCAGGCTCCACTAAGCGCACGTCGGATGGCCTTTCGGGTCTTTGCCTGGGCCTCACCCGTTACCGCGCAGGTGTTCACCAGCACGACGCCAGACTCGGCTAGCTCGCCCAGTCGATAACCCTCAGCCTCAAGCTGAGCAACCATGTCGTCGGTCTCGACACGATTCACCCTGCACCCGAGATTGATGTATGCGAAGCTTCTCATGCCTTTTGAGGATCGGCATCGGCCGTAGAATCCTGCTCACGCGCCGCATGGTACGCACGGGAGAGCTCTTCGAGCGCTTTGCGCTCATCCTCGCCAAGGTCTTCCGGCACCGAGACCTCCAGCACGCAGACGAGCCTGCCGCGTCCCTCCATCCCCAGGCGGGGCATGCCGTGGCCCTCCACGACGATGCGCTGGCCGTTCTGAGCGCCTGCGGGAACCTCGACGGTCACGACCTCGCCCTCGAGGATGCCCTCCTGCTCCACCGTGCAACCGAGCATCGCCTGGAACGCATCAATGTCGAGCCTGCAGGCCAAATCGTCATTCTGGCGCACGAATCGCTCGTCGTCGGCAATGGCGACGCTCACCACAAGGTCGCCCGCCGCCTCGCCGCGCACTCCTGCCTCGCCCATGCCACTCACGCTGAGCCTGTGACCCGATCTGATGCCAGCGGGGATCTCGATGTCAACGCGCTCGCGCGAAGGCGCCCTGCCCTGACCCTGGCAGGTCTCGCAGGGCGTATCGATCACCGTGCCCGAGCCCCCGCAAGCGGGGCAGGTGGCCTGGGTCTGCATCTGGCCGAGGATTGTGCGCTGCACGGTGACCACGCGGCCCGTGCCATGGCATTGCTCGCAGGTCTTGGCACTCCCGCCCTCCCCCATGCCGCTTCCGCCGCAATCGTCGCAGGGAGCCAGGCGGTCGTAGGCGATGGTCTTCGTGCAGCCTGCCGCGGCCTCCGCGAGCGTGATGCGCAGGGTAATGCCCATGTCGCGTCCGCGCGTGCGCTGCGGCCGGCCTCCCGCCGAGCCGCCGAAGAAGGACGAGAAGATGTCGCCCATCCCGAAGCCGCCGAAGATATCCGATATGTCGACGTAGTCGCCGCCAAAGCCGCTCGGCCCATTGGGGTCGCCGAAGCGGTCGTAGTTCTGGCGCCGCTGCTCGTCGGAAAGCACGGAGTAGGCCTCGTTGACCTCCTTGAAGCGCTCCTCGGCATCAGGCGCATCGGAGACGTCCGGATGCAGCTCGCGTGCCTTCTTGAGAAACGCCCGCTTGATCTGCTTGGCGTCGGCATCGCGGGGGACGCCGAGCAGCTCGTAGTAATCGCGATTGGGGGCCATCCTCGAATTACCTCCCCTAGAACCTGCGCCCGCAGGACATGAACATCGTTAGGAACAGCGCCATGTAGAGCCCGCTCGAGGCCCCGGCCATGATCATCCGGCCCGCATTCCTCCACCAGCCGACGTTCATGGCCGGCATGCCCTCGGAGAGGGCGAGGAAGGCGCCCAGGATGAGCGGGGCGCCGATGACGAAGGTCATCGCGCTGAGCGTGCTGGTGATGAGGCCGAGCACGAGGAAGGGCAGCGTGAAGCCGAGGAGCCTGATGCCGGCGGCCTGGCGCACGCCGAGCCGCTCCTCGTCAACGGCGATGCGGCAGACGAAATCGCCTGGAGCCGAGCCGTTCGTGCCCGCATTCCCCATGCCCTCGACGACGATGCGGTCGCCGTCATGCGACTTTGCGGGAACTTCCACCACCACTTCGCTGCCGCTGAGCACGCGCCCCGAGCCATGGCACTTCGAGCAGGGGTTGCTCACCACCTTGCCCGAGCCCTCGCACTCCGGGCAGACCATCTCCATGACGCCGAAACCCAGCAGCGTGCGCAGGTCGAGCGTCATGCGCCCCGTGCCGTTGCAGGTGGGGCAGGTGCTCGCATGCTCGGAATGCTGCGTCCCCCTGCCGGAGCACGCATCGCAGGTGACGTAGCGATTGATCGTGACGGCACGCTTGAAGCCATCGCGCGCCATCTTAGCGTCGGCCTGGAGGTCGAAGTGGATGTCGCCGCCCGCACGCGGATTGTAGGGATGCGCCTTGCTCGACGTCGTGGTCCACGTGCTCGTGAAGGGGCCTTGCCCGCCGAACGGCCAGCCCGTGCTCGAATAGCCGCCGCCACCGCCTGGCGAGCTGGAAGAGCCCGCCCATCCGCCGAAGGGGTTGCCCGAGCGCATGCTGTCGTAGCGCGAGCGCTTGCTCGCATCGGAGAGCACGGCATATGCCTCGGAGACCTCCTTGAAGCGCTCCTCGGCATCGGGCTCCTTGTTCACGTCGGGATGCAAGGTGCGGGCCTTCTTCTGGAAGGCCTTGCGGATGTCGTCGGTGCTGGCATCGGTGGAGACGCCGAGCACCTCGTAGTAGTCCTTTTCGGTCATCGAAGGCATTGACGCTCCGGGATGCGACGAGTTCAAACGTAGGCAATTATATCCGTAAGCGGGGCATTTATTCATGGGGCAAGGGCGAGTGCCTGCGGAAACGCACGCCCCACATAATCGCGGGGCGCACAGAGCGATTCTGGGGCAGATGGGTGCTCGCACGTCAAAACCACCTTGACAAACCTTGGGTACTTTGAGCGATTCAGGCCCAAATCGGCGCCCACGCGTCAAAATCACCCATGAAGACCTATGGTGCTTTCGAAGCCTAGCTACGCGCCAGCTCCCACATCCGCCCGTAGAGGGCATTGCCCAGAAGCCAGCCACGCTCGGTGGGGGCAAGACCGCCATCCGCCAGCCGCTCCGCGAGCCCACGGCTTACCACATCGTCAAGGGCCGCATCCAAGGCGTGCGTGCCCAGACGAGCCCGGGCGAGCGCGAGCAACACCGCCGGTGCGCCCGCGCTCTTGCGCATCGCGAGCATGAGGTCTTCAGCAATTAACTCGACATGGTCGAGGAACTCCACCTCGAAGGAGAGGCCCCCGAGGCCCTCGTCAGCCGCGATCTCGACAGGGGACGAGAGTAGCTTCAGGCGCACGCGAGAGGCTGTCTCGGGCGCCTGCGGAAGCTTCGGACTGGCGCCCCTCAGGCGCTCGTAGCCCGCAATCGTGAGCATGCTGGCAGCAGAGGAGCCCAGCCCCAGGTAGGGCTGGCCCGACCAGTAGGCGATGTTGTGCGCGCAGGCCTCCCCCTCACAAGCATAGCTCGCGACCTCGTAGCGCCTGAGTCCGGCAGATTCCGCCATGCGCTCGGCGGTGATCATGCGTCGAGCGGCAACGTCATCGTCGGGAACGTCGACATCGCCGCGCGCCTCGGCTGCCGCGAGCGGCGTTCCCTCCTCGAGGATGAGCGGGTAGACGCTCAGGTGCCCGATGCCTGCCTCCAAGAGGACCTCGAGCGCATGACGCCACGACCTCGCGCTCTGAAGCGGAATGCCGCACATGAGGTCGCACGAGACCGCCAGCCCCGAGGATACGGCCATGTTGAGGGCCCGACGCGCCGTGCGGGCGCTATGCAGGCGCCCAAGGGCCGCGAGCTCGCGCGGCGAGAGGCTCTGTATACCTATCGAGACCCTCGTCGCCCCCGCATGCGCGATGGCTTCCAAGAGCCGCTCGTCGAGAGATTCGGGATTTGCCTCGCAGGTAAGCTCGCGGATCTCGATGGAGCGGTCGACCGTCTGGCAGAGCCAGCCCAGCCACTCCCCCAGCATGCTCGGCGTGCCTCCGCCGACGTATCCGGTCGTGCACTCGTCGAGAAGACCGATGTAAGACGCGTGCTCGATGAGGTGCTGGAGGCCGATAACATAGCGGCGCATGAGGTCGTCTCCCACCTTCGTGGGGCGCGAGGCGAAGTCGCAGTAGAGACATTTGCGCTGGCAGAAGGGTATGTGCAGGTAG
>CACZNT010000066.1 GCA_902782635.1 uncultured Coriobacteriaceae bacterium | reverse complement strand
GTGTCGTCCTGAGCGGAGCGCCGAAGGCGCGTAGTCGAAGGACCTCGCCCTTCCCCAGCTGCAGGGGATCCTTCGACTCGCTTCGCTCGCTCAGGATGACACCGGGGGAGCTTCGCTCGCTCGGGATGACACTGGGGGCTTAAGGCCGTCTTTAGGCGCTGCGCATAGCATCTCCTCCAACGTGGTTCGCAAGTCCGCGAAGGAGGCATCACATGCGACATGTCATCATCATCATCCCCACGCTCGAACCCACGGCGCGCATCGTCGGCCTCGTGGACGATCTGCGCTGCCAGGGATTCGAGCATATCGTCATCGTCGACGACGGAAGCGACGAGCGTATCTTCGCGCCGATCTTCGAGTCGCTCGAGCGCCGCGGCTGCCAGGTGCTGCACCACGGCTCGAACCTCGGCAAGGGCGCAGCCATCAAGACTGGCATCTCCCATGCCCGCGCGAGCTTCCCCCTGGCCCTAGGCTTCATCACCGTCGACGGCGACGGGCAGCATCTCGCCTGCGACGTGCGCGCGCTGGCTGAGCGTGCCGAGCAGCTGCCTGGCGCGCTCGTGCTGGGCACGCGCAGCTTCTCGGAGGCTGGCGTCCCACTGCGGAGCAGGCTCGGCAACGCCGTGAGCTCGCTCGCATTCAAGTTGGCGTGCGGGGTCGCGTGCGCGGATACGCAGACCGGCCTGCGCGTCATCCCGCGCGGTCTCGCCGACGAGGCGCTCTCCTGCCCGGGCGAGCGCTTCGAGTACGAGATGGCCTTCCTCATGCTCTCCTCCATGCAGGGGAGGGCGATCGAGCAGGTGCGCATCTCGACGGTCTACCTAGACGCCAACAAGGGCTCGCACTTCGATGCCATCCACGACTCGGCGCGCGTGATGCGCATGGTGGCGCAGATGATGAGGCTGCGCGCGAGCCTGCTCGCAACGAGGGAGGGGGCCTGCCATGCGGCATAGGTTTGCATGGGCGGCCTGCTACGCCCTCGTGCTGGCGGCGCTCTCGGGCTACACGCTGCTCGACGCCTTCGTGATTCCGAAGGCCTACGCCCGGGTCGAGGAGGGCACGGCAAGCGTCGCGCAGACGGCACAGACCGGATCTTCCGCCGACTCCGGCGTCAGCTACTCGGCCCACGGCTCGTCGGCGGGGGAGGACGGCGCGTCGGCAGATGCCAGCGTGGAATCTTCATCTGACGCTTCGGCCGGGAATGCATCCGCTGCGGCTGGCACGAGCTCGCAGACGCCGCAGTCGACGGCCACGTCCTACGTGGACGAGAACATCTCGATCAACATCCAGACCCTGCGCGTGGCCGACACGAATGTCTACGTGGCAGACGTGCAGGTGTCCTCGGTCGAGTACCTCAAGACGGCCTTCGCCCAGGCCACCTACGGGCGCAACGTCAAGGACGAGACCTCCGCGATCGCCGAGCAGGCAGGCGCGATCCTCGCCATCAACGGCGACTTCTACGGCTGGCGCGACTACGGCTACGTGCTGCGCAACGGCCAACTCTACCGCGATGTGGCGGCGGGCAACGACGTGCTCGTGGTGTCGGGTGACGGCACGATGTATGCCGTCTCCGATTCGCAGGTGACGGCCGAGGAGCTGCTGGCTGCGGGCGCCTGGCAGGTGGAGTCGTTCGGGCCCGTGCTCGTCGACGGCGGCGAGGTCGTGGTGGGCGAGAGCGAGGAGGTGGGCCAGGCCATGCGCTCCAACCCGCGCACGGCGATCGGCATGGTGAGCCCGCTGCACTACGTGCTCGTGGTGTCCGACGGCCGCACCGACGAGAACGCCGGCCTCTCGCTCTACCAGCTCGCGCAGGTCATGGTGGATGCCGGCTGCAGCTTTGCCTACAACCTAGACGGCGGCGGCTCGTCCACCATGTGGTTCCAGGGCGAGCTCGTCAACGATCCCTCGAGCGGGCGCTCGAGCGACGAGAGGAGCGTGAGTGACATTGTCTACATCGGCTACTAGCACCTGGGGAGCGGGTGCCACCATGAGCACGACCGCCGGCCTGGGGCGCAACAGGCGCGACCGCATCGCCCTTGCCGCGTATGCGCTGGTGACGGGATTCTGCCTGCTGTTCTCGCGCATCTACCTGGTGCTGAGCTACGGGGTGAGCTCGCCGTGGATGGTGTGGCTGCCGCTGGCGCCGCTCGTGCTCGGCGCGATCCCGGCGGCGGTGATGACGACGCTGGACGTCCACCCGCTCTCGCGCGTCGCCTTCAACGCCTGGAGCTCGTTCGTGGCCACCGTCACCGCGGGCGCCTGCGTGGCCGGCGTGCTCGAGATCGCGGAGGCCACCACGCCCTTTGTGTGGGCTTTTGTGCCGCTCGCGCTGGCATGCGGTATCGTGTTGTTGGTCAGCATCGCCATGGAGCGCAAGCATGGCTGAGCAGGATGGGGTGGCAGTGGCGCGGCTCTCGGTGCCAAATCTGGGGCAGGCCCTCAAGTTCACGGCCTCGTCGATGATGTCCGCCGTCATCGACCTTGGGCTCTTCTGGGTGCTTCGCCAAGTGCTGCAGCTGCCGGAGCCCTACCTCATCTACGTGGCGACGGTCGTGGCGCGCTGCACCTCGGGGCTGATCAACTTCGGGCTCAACCGCATCTGGTCGTTCGGGGCCACCGACCGCGAAGAATACGGGCGCACGCGAGACCAGGCCGGCCGCTACGCCACCCTGTTCGTGGGCAAGATGGTCGCCTCTGCCATCATCGTCCAGGCGCTGGCGCACCTTCCGCTTCCGCTCGAGGTGACCAAGGCGCTCGTGGACATCGCACTCTTCTTCGCGAACTACCTCGTCCAGCGCGATTGGGTCTACAGCCGCAAATAACGTGCTCGACCTGGGGAATGAGTCAGTGGGGACGTAGCCAATTGACTCATAAGGCATGCCTTATGAGTCAATTGGCTACGTCCCCACTGACTCATTCCTGTCAGGCGGCAAAGCTCTGCATGGCGGCGATGGTGCGCTCGAAGAGCTCCTCGAGCTCCCAGCCGCAGAGCTCGGCGCCTCTGCGGACGACGTCGCGATTCACGCCAGCCGCGAAGCGCTTGTCCTTGAACTTCTTCTTGAGCGACTTCACCGTGAAGTCCTGGACGCTCTTCGAGGGGCGCATGAGGACGGCCGCGCCGATGAGCCCAGTGAGCTCCTCGCTCGCGAAGAGCACCTTCTCCATGAAGAGCTCGGGCGCGGGGAGCGCCTCGTTGAAGTCGTGGTTGTGCGACTGGATCGCGCGCACGAGCTCGTCGCTGCCGCCCTTCTCGCGGATGAGCTCGGCCGCGTAGACGGTGTGGTTTGCGGGGTCGTCGGCGTGCTCCTCCCAGTCGAGGTCGTGCAGGAGGCCGACGATGCCCCAGAACTCCTCGTTGTCCGGGTCGAACTCGCGGGCGAAGTAGCGCATCGTCTGCTCCACCGTCTCCGCATGCTCGATGTGGAAGTCGTCCTCGTTGTGGGCGCGCATGAGCGCATACGCCTCGTCGCGCGTCATGCCTGCGGAAAGTCCTGCCATGCGATTCCCTTCGCCGCTTGTCATTTCGCCCATTATACGCAGGCAGCGGCCGCGCAGGCACCCAGGGTGGCCAGGGAGCCCGAGACTTCTGTGACCTACGGGGCAGAGCCGTCCACCCTCTTGCGCTACACTTCTTAAAGCTGCGCATTCGTCCCCGGGAGGTCCCATGAGCGACGTGCAGACCATCACCGCGATCCTCACGCTCTTCGCAGGCATCGGCATCTTCCTGGTTGCCTGCTCCATGATGAGCTCCAACCTCGAGACGATGGGCTCGTCCAAGCTGCGCGACCTCTTCGCCTCCGCGTCCAAGAGCAAGCTGCTGGGCGTGGGCATCGGCGCGCTGGGCACGGCGGCCATCCAGAGCTCGGGCGCCACCACCGTCATCGCCATTGGCTTCGTCAACGCCGGCATCATGTCGCTCGCTCAGGCGGCCACCGTCATCTACGGCGCCAACATCGGCACCACCATCACCGGGCAAATCGTCGCCTGGGGCATCTCGGGCGAGAGCGGCGTCTCGAGCACGGCCATCTTCGCCGCGCTCACCGGCGTCGGTGCCTTCATCATGTCGTTTGCCCGCAAGGACAAGATCAAGACGGCCGGCGGCATCCTCACGGGCTTCGGCATGCTCTTCGTGGGCCTTTCCATGATGAGCGGTGCCATGGAGAGCTTCGCCGAGCTCGACCCGGTGAAGGACTTCCTCGCCGGCATCGACTCGGTGGTGCTGCTCGTCATCATCGGCGCCGTCTTCACGGCCATCATCCAGAGCTCGTCAGTGATGACGTCGGTGGCCATCACCATGGTGGTGGCCGGGCTCATCACGCTCGACCAGGGCATCTACCTCACGATGGGCTCCAACATCGGCTCGTGCGTCGTGGCGCTCATCGCGGGCCTCACGGGCACGGCCAACGCCCGCCGTGCCTCGCTCATCCACCTCATCTTCAACGTGAGCGGCGTGCTCGTCTTCCTGGCGCTGGGCGCGGGGATGAACGCCTCCTCGGGCGGCACCTTCAACTTCGGCTCCATCTTCGGTGGCCTCTTCCCGGGGATGCCGCAGGTGCAGCTGGCGATGTTCCACACCGTCTTCAACGTGGTGTCCGTCATCCTGATGCTGCCGCTCACGGATGCGCTGGTGGCCCTCGTGGAGCGCCTCGTGCCGGATGAGGCGGCCGAGGAGCGCGACGCCAACAAGCCGCACACCTACTACATCGACGATACCTTCTTCGCCACGCCGGCCATCGCCGTGCAGCAGGCCAAGAACGAGATCGCGAACATGGCCGACATCGCCCTGCGCAACCTCAAGTCGGCGCTGGGGATGGCGCGCACGCTGGACTTCTCAGCAACGGAGCAGTTTGACAAGAACGAGCGTGAGCTCAACTACATCAACCGCAAGATGAGCGGCTACATCGCCCGGCTCTTCGGCGAGCAGCTCTCGGCGCGCGATCGCGACTTCCTGAGCCATGCGCTGCACTCCATCTCCGACCTCGAGCGCGTGGGCGACTACGCGAGCAACATCGTGGAGTACGCGCAGAACGTGGCGGAGGACGACCTGAGCTTCTCGGAGGAGGCCCGCGAGGAGCTCACGGTGCTCGAGGAGAGCATCGACCGCCTCTATCGTGACGTGATGACCGCCTACGTGAACGGCGACCAGGATGCGGTGGCGAAGGCCAAGGCGCGCCAGGCGACCATCGCGATGCTGACGGTGGACATGTCGCAGAACCACGTGAGCCGCATGGCCTCGGGCACGTGCACGCCGGAGGTGGGCAGCAACTACATCGCGCTCGTGAGCGACGCCGAGCGTGCGGGCGCGCACTTCTACAACCTCGCGAAGACGGTGCGCGGCGTGAAGAGCGTCCCGCAGGTGAACGTGGAGGCCGGCCTGAGCCTCACCGCCTGATCCTGACAGATGACCGGGTAGCTCGTCAGGTCAGCTGTGAAAAAAGACGGGCGTTTTTGCACACAACCGTTGGTTGAGTTGCCTGCTCAGGAGCTGTGTCGTTCCGCAACCGAAAACTCAACGAACGCGTCATTGCGCAAGCGAGCTCCCTCGCCCATGATGGACCTAGAAGACGTCTTCCCAACGTAGCCACGAGAGGGGAGAGAAGATGAATGAGCACGGAAACGAGACGCTGGGCATGAGGATCGCTCGCCTCAGGCTTGCGCACGGCATGACCCAGGAGCACCTCGCCAGCCTCATGCACGTGAGCCCGCAGGCGGTGAGCAAATGGGAGAACGACCTCAGTTCGCCAGACATCGGTTTGCTCGTGCCCCTTGCGCAAACACTGGGCTTAAGTGTGGACGAGCTGCTCGGTGCACAGCATCCCGCCAGCATGCGGAACGTGCAGGAGGCGAGGGAGGAGGCGAAGACTCTTGTTGCGCCAACGTGGCCCGAGGACGAAGCCGCTGATGGGGAAGGGTCGGGTCCTGCGAGCCTCCATATCCGCGTGGTGGAGATGGACGGTGACGAGAAGGTTGACGTGAGTATCCCGCTTAGCCTCTTCCACGCCGTCAAGGGAATCGCGGGGGTCCTCCCCGTGCAGCTGGGTGGCGTGCTGAAGGGCATCGACATCAACCAGATCGCAAGCGCCGCCTCGTGCGGCACGCTCATCGATGTCGATGATGGCCACGATCACGTGACCATAACGCTGGAGTAGACAGCCCGACCTGACAAGTTCCCCGGGCATCTGTCAGGCGTTTTCGCCTGACAGATGCCCGGGGAACTTGTCAGGTCGGGCTGCAAAAGAGACGCCCCCTTGCCGCTGGGCAAGGGGGCGTCGTTCGTCCGGACTAGGCTAGCCGGCTGGGCGCTACTTCTTCGGGTACTTCTCGCGCTCGACGTAGCTCGTGTGCAGCGCGTGGTGCGCCTCGCCCTTGCCGTAGCCCTCGGTGTACCACTCGTCGTAGAGCTTGATGATCGACGGGTTCTCGTGCGACATGCGCACCGTCATCGCCTCATCGGCGTCGTAGAGCGCCTTGGCGCGCAGCGCCTTTACGTCGACGGTGTCGCGCACGCTCTGCGGCTGAATCACCTGGCCGCCGCCGTTCACGCAGCCGCCCGGGCAGCCCATGATCTCGATGAAGGTCCAGCCCTCGGGGTTGCCGTTCTTGACCTTCTCCATCACCTTCTGCGCGGCGCTCGCGCTGGAGGCGACGCACACCTTGACGTCGGTGCCGCCGAGGTTGACCGTGCCCTCCTTGATGCTCTCCGTGCCGCGGACGGCGGTGAGCTCGAGGGGCTCGGTGGCGTTGTTGAGCCAGGCGTTGGCGGTGCGCACGGCAGCCTCCATGACGCCGCCCGTGGCGCCGAAGATCATGCCGGCGCCAGAGTCGTCGGCCATCGGGTCGTCGTACTCCTCATCGGGCAGCATGTCGAACACGATGCCGCTCTTCTTGATGAGGTATCCCAGCTCGCGCGTCGTGATCGAGATGTCCAGGTCGGGCATGCCCTCGCCGGCGGCCGACTGGTCGTCGCGGCCGATCTCGAACTTCTTGGCGGTGCAGGGCATCACGGACACCGAGACGATGTTCTTGGGGTCGATGCCCACCTTCTGCGCGAAGTAGGTCTTGATGACGGCGCCCTGCATCTGCTGCGGCGACTTGCAGGTGGACAGGTGCGGGATCAGGTCGGGGTAGTAGTACTCGCAGAACTTCACCCAGCCGGGGCTGCAGGAGGTGACCATCGGGAGCACGCCGCCGTTCTGGATGCGCTCGACGAGCTCGTTGGCCTCCTCGACGATGGTGAGGTCGGCGCCGAAGTCGGTGTCGAAGACCTTGTCGAAG
>CACZNT010000065.1 GCA_902782635.1 uncultured Coriobacteriaceae bacterium | reverse complement strand
GCAGCAGCCATAAGGAGCCTCTGACGGGCGCCCGATCCCATCCAGCGCACTTCTTTTATGCCGATGGCACGGCGCTGGCTACGTCCCCACTGACTCACCCGGCGCGGGTATACTCGAATGGTTAGCCATTTTGCAGGAGGCCCCATGGAATCGCTGTACCGCAAGTACCGCCCGCAGACCTTCGAGAGCGTCGTCGGCCAGTCCCACGTCGTGGGCACCCTCGAGCGCGCCGTCACCGAGGGCCGCACGAGCCACGCATACCTGTTCTGCGGACCGCGCGGCACCGGCAAGACCACGCTCGCGCGCATCCTCGCCAAGGCGCTGATGTGCGAGTCCGGCCCGGGCAGCCTCCCCGATGGCACCTGCGAGCAGTGCCAGCTCATCGCCGCAGGCGAGCATCCGGATGTCTACGAGCTCGACGCGGCCAGCCGCACGGGCGTCGACAACGTCCGCGAGGAGATCATCACCCGCGTCGACTACGCCCCGGTGCGCGGGAGCTACAAGGTCTACATCATCGACGAGGTCCACATGCTCACGACGGCCGCGTTCAACGCGCTGCTCAAGACGCTGGAGGAGCCGCCGTCGCACGTGGTCTTTGTGCTGTGCACCACCGACCCGCAGAAGATCCCCGCAACCATCCTGTCGCGCGTCCAGCGCTTCGACTTCCACTCCATCTCGCGCGACGACCTGGTGAGCCACCTTGAGTACGTGTGCGAGCAGGAGGGCTTCACCTACGACCAGGCCGCCATCGAGCTCATCGCGCGCCACGCCCGCGGCGGCATGCGCGACGCGCTCTCGTCCCTCGAGCAGCTGTCGGTGTTCGGCAACGGCACCATCTCGGCCGCATCCGCTCAGGACCTCCTGGGAGAGGTGGCCGTCTCGAAGCTGGCCTCCGTGGTGGGGGCTATGGCGACGCGCGACGTTGTCACGCTGTTCGGCGAGGTGGCGAGCGCCGTCACCAACGGACGCGACCTGCTGCAGCTCACGCGCGACCTCGCTGCGCGCGTGCGCGACGTGTACGTCGTGGCCGCGACGAACGGGGCGCCCGGGATAATCGAGGCGAGCGAGGACGACATGGCGCGGCTGGCTGAGGAGGCGGCGGCGTTCGGCTCGCCCGACCGCATCGCCCGCGCGCTGGCTGTGCTGGGGGATGCGTCCAACGAGATGCGCACCGCGACCAACCAGCGCCTGGTGCTGGAGATTGCCCTGGCGCGCATCGCGAGGCCGGAGTCGGAGCTGACGCTGGAGTCGCTGGCCGACCGCGTGGCCGCGCTCGAGGCGGGCGGCATGGTGACGGCTCCGGTTGCGCCCGCACCCGCACCCGTAGCTCCGGTTGCACCCGCGCCTAAACCCGAGTGTCGTCCTGAGCGGAGCGCCGCAGGCGCGGAGTCGAAGGACCTCCCGCAACCCGAGCCTGCCCCTGCACCCGCAGCGCCGGTTGCCCCCGCGCCCGTTGCCGTAGCTCCGGTTGCTCCCGAGCCCGAGTGTCGTCCTGAGCGGAGCGCCGCAGGCGCGGAGTCGAAGGACCTCCCGCAACCCGAGCCGGCCCCTGCACCCGCACCCGCACCTGCCCCCGCACCCGCACCCGCGCAGCCCGTCACCGACCGCGGCGCCCTCCAGCGTCAGTGGCGCCAGACGGTCGAGGCACTCCTCGCGCAAGACCCCAGCCAGGGGGCGATGCTCTCGGGTTCGAAGGCCGAATCTGACGATGGCACGCGCCTCACGGTGTCGCTGCCCAAGGGGTCGTCATTCGCCATCAAGATGCTCGAGGACATGAACGTGACGGCCACCATCGAACCGCTCATCGCGCAGACGTTCGGGCCGAGGCACTTCAAGCTGGTTGAGTCGACGTCGAGCGAGGCGCCTGCCCCGGCACCCGCCCCGGCACCCGCGCCGGCACCCGCGCCCGCACCTGCGCCGGCGCCCGAGCCTGCCCCATGGGACGAACCACCCGCGCCGGTCGCGCCCAATCTCGAGTGTCGTCCTGAGCGGAGCGCCGCAGGCGCGGAGTCGAAGGACCTCCCGCAACCCGAGCCCATCCCCGCACCCGCACCGCAACCCGAGCCGCAGCCGGCACCGTCACCCGCCCCGGCTCCCACCCCGGCCCCGGCCGCCCCCATCCTCGACGACGCGGGCAACGACATCCTCGCCATGGTCACCGACGTCTTCGGCGAGGGAACATCCGTAATCTCGTCCACCAGCTCAAACGAGGGCTAGCCGCGGCGTATCATTGACCCAGCCACCACCGTCACCACCGGCCACAGGAAAGGCACGCACATGGCACAGATGAACATGCAGCAGATGATGAAGCAGGCCCAGAAGATGCAGAAGCAGCTCCTCGAGGCCCAGGACAAGCTCAAGGACGTCGAGGTGTCGGCGTCGGCGGGCGGCGGCATGGTGAAGGTCACCGCCACCGGCGACATGGAGATCACCTCGCTCACGATCGACCCCGAGGCCCTCGACCCCGAGGACGTTGAGCTGCTGCAGGACATGATCATCGCTGCCGTCAACGACGTGCTGCACTCGGCGCAGGACGCGGCCAACCAGTCGATGAGCGCCATCACCGGCGGCCTCGGCGGCCTGGGAATCCCCGGCCTGTAGGAAGCGGGAACGTCCCGTGGACTGGAATACGCAGCCCGCCATCTCCAACGACGCGATCGGCTCGCCCTCATCCGGCGCAGCCGACGGTCGCGCGCTGCAGCGCCTGCTCGACGAGCTGGGGCGCCTGCCGGGCATCGGCCCGAAATCTGCGCAGCGCATCGCCTACCACCTGCTCAACGCCGATTCCGACGAGGCCCGGCGCCTCGCCACCGCCATCCTCGACGTCAAGAGCCAGGTGCACTTCTGCCCCACCTGCTTCAACTACGCCACGCGCGAGCGCTGCGACATCTGCGAGGACCCGTCGCGCGACACCACGTCCATCTGCGTGGTTTCTGAGCCGCGCGACGTGTCGGCCATCGAGCGCACCGGCAGCTACCACGGCCTCTACCACGTGCTCGGCGGCGTGATCTCGCCCATGGCCAAGATCGGCCCCGACCAGCTTCACGTGCGCGAGCTGCTCGCGCGCCTCGCCGACGAGGAGGTGGGCGAGGTCATCATCGCCACGAACCCGGATGTCGAGGGTGAGGCCACGGCCACCTATCTCGCGCGCACCATAAAGCCGCTCGGCGTGAACGTCACGCGCCTGGCGAGCGGACTTCCCGTCGGCGGCGACCTCGAGTATGCCGACGAGGTGACGCTGGGCCGCGCCATCGACGACCGACGGGCCATGTAGCAGCCTTGGCCGCCCCGACCTGCCGCTCGCGCTCGCGTGAAAAGGCGGGTAGAATCTTGGGGTAGGGTCAATCACAGGAGGAAGACATGGCAGACCCCAGCATCAACGAGGGCACGCCCAGGCACGCGGGCCACATGGCATCCGCTGGCTCGGCGCCCGCAGCCGCACCCGCACCCCGTCCGACGCGCGTTCGCGCCGCAGGTTCGGGTGGGTCATCCTCCGAGGCACCCCGTCCCATCGACTCCGCAACCGCCGCCTCCCTCGACACCATCGAGGCGGGCGCGGGTGCCGTGGTCGCAACCCGCGACAATGCCGCCGATGCCGCGGAGGCCGCCATCGCGAGCCGTCATGCCAGCGGCGCGCAGAAGCGCATGTCTGCCAAGCGCCGCCCGCGTGTCGAGCGCGCCGAGGAGGACGTGCAGGTAAACCCGGCAGTCATAGCGGCAATCGCCGTGGCAGCCGTCGCGGTGATCGCGCTCATCGCCTTCCTCGTCTCGCGCGCCCTATCCTCGGCGCCGGTGCCGGAGGATCCGAACGTGCCCGACGAGCCCGCCATCGAGCGCACCTCCGTCACCTCCGACGAGTCGCTCGAATACGACGGCTACACCTACGGCTTCCGCCAGGACCCGTCGGGCGCCTATGCGCTCATCCGCACGGCCGAGAGCGGCGAGCCCCTCTCGCTCATGCAGCTGTCCGGCACGCCGGTGGAGATCGTCCTCTATGACGGGGCCTTCGTCATCCCCGAGAACCTCGCGAACGGAACCTGGGACATCATGGCGTATTCGCTGGCAGATGGCTCAATGGGGTCGCAGCTCGTCAATGCGGAGGGAAATCCGGTGACGGGGGAGGGCGCCATCGCCACGGCCGCCCTCGACGGTACCGACCTCGTACTCGAGCTCGAGGGCGGCGGCAGCCAGCGCGTGCCGCTGGTGTTCTAGCCGATCTTTGTCGAGGCGCCTTCGGGTCTTTGTCCAATTATCCCGCGCGTGCGCAAGTGCGCGTTATTTGGACAGCGCGAGTCCTTCTTCCACCCTTGTGGCCCGCATGCCGTGGGGATGAGGTGCCCAAGAATCCGCCACAACTTCAGTTTGTGCCTAGACAGAGCGTGCGGCTTGGCTATAATGGCTCTTGCACCAGTGAACGGGGTGTTAGCTCAGCTGGTTAGAGCGCCGGCCTGTCACGTCGGAGGTCGAGGGTTCAAGTCCCTTACATCCCCCCATTGTATTCTACGGCCCCCTCTTGGGGGCTTTTGTTTTAGCTCGACAGGTTATGCGAGCTGCGTGTTTGTTGCGTGCCGTTTCACGAGCCTAAGGGGAGGCGAGCTGCCATGACCAAAGATGTGCCTGCGCAAGAGGGGTCGCTTGAATCCTTTCGTGCGCTGGTGCTGGCGCGTGGCCGTGAGCTGTACCGCGACCTGCCCTGGCGGCGTACGCGCGACCCCTATGCCATCTGGCTGAGCGAGGTCATGCTCCAGCAGACGCAGGTAAGCCGCGTGGACGGTCGCTGGCAGCGGTGGCTTGAGCGTTTTCCCAGCATAGATGCCCTGGCGGCAGCAGAGACCGCCGACGTGCTCGACGAGTGGCAGGGCATGGGATACAACCGCCGGGCGCTGGCGTTGCAGCGTGCGGCTCGCGCAGTGGCCGACGCGGGAGGCGCCATGCCACAGGAGGCGGCCGCCTTGCAGGCGCTGCCAGGCATAGGACCCGCTACGGCGGCAGGCATCCGTGCGTTCGCCTACAACCTCCCCGGCGTGTATTTGGAGACCAACGTGCGG
>CACZNT010000064.1 GCA_902782635.1 uncultured Coriobacteriaceae bacterium | reverse complement strand
GGCTGGGATGGAGGGAATCGAACCCCCACTGACGGAACCAGAATCCGTTGTCCTACCGTTAGACGACATCCCAAAGATTCGTCCTGTACGCCGAAGCGCAGAAAAGAACTTTAGGCGAAACGGACGCTCTTGGCAAGGCTCTTTTGGAAGATTCGCCCAAATTTGGGCAAAATGCCAGCTGGACGATGTGTGCCAGGCGGGTGACGACGGCTCCGTTCATCACCTCTCCATGAGGTGCACATGCCAGCCTTCCCCCGTAACGATAGAATCGTTGGATAAGACGGAAGGGAAGTGCATGGCCCCAGAGCCCACGAAAACCGAGGAGAAGGCGAAGGCCCCGCAGGTCGCGGCGGCCCCCAAGGCCGCCAAGGTGCCGCGCGCCAAGGTGCAGGTCTCGTCGACTCAGGACGAGGGGACGGCTGATGCTCGCAAGGGCGCCAAGTTCCTCGGTCTGGTGGTCGTCGCCTATATCGTCTACCTCGTTCTCTCCGGTCAGATGGGCACCTTCATCGAGGCGCTGTCCAACGTCGACAGGGCGTGGATCATCGGCGCCGCCATCTGCTACGTGTTCTACTTCATCTTCGGCGTGGGCGCCTACGCCGTCGCCGTCTGGCTCGACCACGACTCGCCCGTGGGCTTCCGCGACCTCATGAGCGTTGAGGCGTCGGGCGTCTTCTTCGGCAACCTCACGCCCATGATGGCCGGTGCGGTGCCCGCCCAGATCGTGCGCCTCACCCGCACGGGGCTCGACGCCGGCGAGGCGATGGCCACGCAGTTCACACGCTTCATCGTCTTCCAGTTTGCCGTCGTGCTCTTCGCGGCGATCATGCTCCTGGCGAAGTTCCAGTTCTTCCTCGAGACCTACGGCGACATCGTCTTCCTCAATCTCGTGGTGTTCGCCGTGCACTTCGTCGAGCTTGTGGTCCTCTTCGTGGTGTGCCTCATGCCGGGTTTCGTCAAGAGAATCTGAAATTGGGGCATCGCGAAGCTGCGCAAGCGCGGCTGGCTCCTGGGCAAGCTCGACGAGTGGAACGAGCTCATCAACGTGCAGGTGGACGAGTTCGCGGCGGCGTTCAGGTCGGCTGCGGCGCATGTGCCCTCGATGGCGGTGACGCTGGTGATAACCATGCTCCAGCTGGCCTCGCTGTACATGATTCCCTGGTTCGTGCTGCACGCCTTCGGGCGCGACGGCGACTTCTGGGCCTGCCTCGCGGCCGGCTCGATGGTGCAGATGGTGGCCTCCGCCATCCCGCTGCCCGGCGGCACGGGCGGCGCGGAGAGCGGATTCGCCCTGTTCTACGGTCCGATGTTCGGCTCGGCGCTCAGCGCGGGCTTCCTCGTGTGGCGCATCGTCACCTTCTTTGCGCCCACGCTGCTCTCGGCCCCGCTGCTCGGCCTTCGCTCGAACAGCCGCCAGAGCATCTACAACCGCGTGAACGCCCTGATCGGAAGGCTCACTGGCAAGTCGAGCAAGTTCAAGGGCGGCGGAGGGTCGATCTCCTACAAGCCCAAGGCCAAGTAGCCCGAAAAATAAGACACTTTGGGGACAGGCGCCAAAGTGTCTTAACTCGTGGTCGATAATACGTGACAGTTGGGGACTGTCCCCAACTGTCACGCTTGCTAGGCGGCCATCGTCATCGCGTGCTCGATGCGCGCGAGGCTACGCTCGCGTCCCAGGAGCTCGAGCGTCTCGCCCATGGGAGGGGAGACGGCAACGCCGCAGGCGGCGACGCGAATCGCTTGGAACACCTTGCCCTTGCCCAGGTCGAGCGCCTCGGGGATGGGCTCGAGCGCCGCGTCGATCGCGCTCGCATGCCAGCCGTCCTCCCCGAGGGCGGAAAGCGCCTCGCGGGCAGCCTCGAGCGCGGCCTTCGCACCCTCCTTGCCGAGGTGCTTGGCCACGGCCTTCTCGTCGTACTCGGGCTCGTCCACGTAGAGGAAGCGAGCCTGGTCCACCACGTCGCCCGTGAGCTTGCAGCGCGGCTTGAGCACGCTTGCGAGCAGCTCGTACCAGGCGTCGTCGTGGGCAGGGGAGCCGTCCTCTTCAAGGCCTGCGGCTACGAGTTCGGGAAGCAGCACATCTTTCGCGAAGCTCGCGTCACCCATGGCGGCGAGGTACTGGGAGTTCATCCACAGCAGCTTCTCGGGATCCATGATGGCGGGGTTCTTGCTGACGTGGTCGAGCGAGAACTCGCGGGCCAGCACGTCGCGCTC
>CACZNT010000063.1 GCA_902782635.1 uncultured Coriobacteriaceae bacterium | reverse complement strand
TGGCTCTGCGTCCATGTCCCGGCCGCCCGCCGCGCACATGGTCGAGTCCGAGAAGCCCTGCGCCCCGCCCTTCGCGGACGACCTCTCACGGATGCTCGACAACCTCGATGCGTCCTTCCCCGAGACGCTGCTCGCCCTCATCGACGAGCGTGGCCTCAAGGACTCCGACGTCTACCATCGCGCCAACCTAAGCCGCCAGTACTTCTCCAAGCTGCGCGCCGGCTCCATCAACCCCAGCAAGCAGGTGGTGCTCGCCCTCGCGGTCGCCCTCGAGCTGCCGCTCGACGACTGCCGCCGCCTCCTCGAGCGCGCGGGCTACGCCCTCACGCACACGAGCAAGCGCGACATCATCGTGGAGTACTTCGTCTCGCGGGGCAGCTACGACATCTTCGAGATCAACGGCGCCCTCTTCTCCTTCGACCAGCCCCTTCTCGGCGCGGGCTAGATGTCCCCTCGCAGTTGACCTCCCGCCTCGCCCTCCCGCATACGCTGTCCATGTCAGCAGGGAGGACGGCAAAAGGGAGGCTGTCATGGGCAAGAACATCACGGAGCTCGTATTCATCGTCGACAGGAGCGGCTCGATGTGCGGGCTCGAGGAGGACACCATCGGCGGGTTCAACTCGGTGCTCCAGCGCAATCGCGAGGAGGAGGGCGAGGCCATCGTCTCGACGGTCCTCTTCAACCAGGAGAGCGAGGTCGTCCACGACCGCGTGGGCATCGACGAGGTCAGCCTGCTCACGCGGCGCGACTACCAGCCCGGCGGCTCGACAGCCCTGCTCGACGCGGTGTGCGGCTCGATTCGCCACATCGACCGCGTCCAGCGCTACATGCCGCAGGACCACAAGGCCGACCACGTCATCTTCGTCATCATCACCGACGGCGAGGAGAACGCGAGCCGACGCTGGCGCTATGCGGACGCCAAGCGGATGATCGAGCAGCATCGCGATGAGGGCTGGGAGTTCATCTTCCTCGGCGCCAACATCGACGTGGCCGCCGAGTCCGCGCGCCTGGGCATACCGGACGCGAACGTGAGCCGCTACGTGAGCGACGCCGCGGGCACGCAGGTGGCGTACGCCGCGATGGCCGATGCCGTGGGGAGCGTGAGGCGCTCTGGGGTGCTGCGCTCCGACTGGAATCGCGCCGCCGAGGCCGACGCCGCGGCACGCGGCAGGTAGGGCCGGGGGAGGCTAGGCGCGGCGGAACTCGAAGCGCTCGAAGAGCTCGGCCGCGCCCTCGGGCATGTCGGAGGGGTAGACGGTGACGTCGGCGAGCGAGCCGTCGGTGCCCATGCTGCGGTATGCCTGCACCGCCCACGAGCGCACGCCGCGCTCGGCGAGGTCGGCCCCGATGCGGGCGATGTCGTCGGCCGAGAGCAGGGCCGGATGCCAGGTGGTGCGCGTCTCCAGGGAAACCCCCGCATCGAGCAGGATCTCGAGGCTCTCGCGGGCCAGCGCGCCCGACCCGCGGGCGAGGGTCACACGGTCGTAGGCGTCCCAGGGCGCCTTGACGTCGAGGCCCACCCAGCTCAGCTGCGGCAGGATCTCGCGCAGGCGCTCGGGATAGGCGCCGCAGGTGTGCAGGCCCACCTCGAAGCCCATCTCCTTGGCCTGCCGGGCCGCCTCGACCACGCCCGGCTGCGCGAGCGGCTCGCCGCCGGAGAACACGACGCCGTCGAGGAGCCCCCGCCTCTGCTCGAGCAGGTCGAAGAGCGCATCTGCACCGAGCGTGCCGGCGTCGGCCGATTGCAGGATGAAGTTCTGGCAGTAGGGGCATCGCCAGGGGCAGCCGGCGAGGAACGCGACGCAGGCGAGCTTGCCCGGCCAGTCCACCGTCGAGAAGGGCGTGATGCCCGCGATGCGCAAGGAAGCGCCGCCGACCGAGGCGTGGCCGGCGGCGAGACCGTCGCTCATGGGGAAGGCTGCCATGCCGCCTGCGCTACCTCGCGCAGCAGCCGGGCTCCACGAACTCCACGCGCTCGTGGAACTCGCCCTTCTTGCCCACGTTGTAGAACGAGACCGGACGGTAGTAGCCCATCACGCGCGTCCACACCTCGCAGGGCTGGCGCTCGTCGTTGCTGAGCTCGACGCCGTCGATCTGGATGCCGGTGCTCGAAAGCTCGCTCTTGTTGACCATGTCTGCTCCTCTTCTCAAACGTTGCTGCTGCGTTGCTGCTGCGTCCGCTATCCTGCGAGCGCCTGCTGCTGCTCGCGCTTGGCGCTCGCGAGCTCCTCGTCGCAAATCGGGCAATAGGCATGCTCGCCTGCGATGTAGCCGTGCTTGGGGCAAATCGAGAACGTGGGCGTCACCGTGATGTAGGGCAGGCGGAAGCTCTCGAGCGAGCGCTTCACGAGCTGCTTGCAGGCCTCGCTGGACGAGACGCGCTCGCCCATGTAGAGGTGCAGGACGGTGCCGCCGGTGTACTTCTTCTGCAGGTCCTCCTGCTCGGCGAGGGCCTGGAACGGGTCGGCCGTATAGCCCACGGGAAGCTGGGAGGAATTGGTGTAGTAGGGCTCGTCGGGCGTGCCTGCCTGGATGATGTCGGGGAAGCGCCTGATGTCCTCGCGGGCGAAGCGGTAGGTGGTGCCCTCCGCGGGCGTGGCCTCGAGGTTGTACATGTGGCCGGTCTCCTCCTGGAACTCGACCATGCGGGCGCGCACGTGGTCGAGCACATCGAGCGCCATCTGGTGGCCGAAGGGGTCGGTGATGTCGTGCGCGTCGTCCGTGAAGTTGCGGACCATCTCGTTCATGCCGTTCACGCCGATGGTGGAGAAGTGGTTGCGCGGCGTGCCCAGGTAGCGGCGCGTATAGGGGAAGAGGCCCGTGTCGATGAGGCGCTG
>CACZNT010000062.1 GCA_902782635.1 uncultured Coriobacteriaceae bacterium | reverse complement strand
GTTCAGCCCGCTGTTCGTGAACGACAACAGGCAGTACCCCGGCATCAAGTCGATACCGCTGCTCGCCGAGGGCTACGTTCTCCTGAACGTGCCCGTCCGCGACGAGGACGGCGAGATCATCACCAACGAGCGCGGCGGATGGGTCACCGAGAAGGTCCAGGTATCACCCGTCGACCTTCAGGCGGCGATCAGGAAGCAGTACAAGGAGTTCAGGGCGAACCGTGACACCGTCCCGACCATCTGGGTCAGGCTCAACAACTCCTTCGTCCTCGAGGACAAGGGCTATGTCGACAAGGAGACCGGCGAGGAGCGCACCTTCAGCCTGGCGCGCCTCCCCCAGGGCACCTTCATCGGCGAGCGCGACGTCTCCGGTGCGTCCTTCGCGTGTCCCTACGTCTACCACGACGAGTCTTCGCCGAGGTATGCCAGCATCCCGCTTCGCGAGGACAAGCCCGTTCGCCTGAGCGTGCCCGTCCGCGACGATGATGGCGAGATCGTAAAGGACAAGGCGGGCAAGTGGCAGCGCGAGGCGCTGTTTGTCACGCCCGCCGAGCTCGATGCAGCCATCAAGGACGAGAGGCGCGCGTACAACGAGGCGCGCGCAAGCGAGCTGAAGAGGGATGATCCGACGTCCCTCGAGGCCGAGATCGCCGACGCCGTCGCGGCAGAGGCCGTCGAGCAGGCCACCGTGGCGCCCGAGCAGATGCGATAGGAGGGGCGCCATGGCCAACAACGAGAAGCTCGTCGGCATCATGTTCGACGTTACCGACGACGGGCCCTGCGAGCCCGTCATCGCGTGCATCGAGCCGGGCTATAAGTCGATCCAGCATGCTCTGGGAGATAGGCTCTTCGACGTTATCGGACTCCCCTGCCAGGTCGTGCCCGACTGGCAGGAGGTTGATCTTTTCGTCGATGACGAGGGCCTGATCGATGGCGCCCTCGCAAACCGGTACTTGCGGTACCACCGGTCGCTTGGCCCCATCGACGTCAACCAAGTCATCCATGGCCGGTTCTTGGCCCTCGGCTGCGATACCAGGACCGGTGAGACGACGAGCCTGCCCAGGGAGGCAATCCGCGACGTCCTTGAGATGGTGAAGGACAAGGCGCCGGCCCCCGAGCTGGCTCTCATTGGCTTTAGCGCGGAAAGGACGCCCGACTTCATCCTCGATGCCCAAGCCGCGAGCCTGGCCAAAGCCTATGACGAGGCTCATGCAGCGCCCTCCCCCGCCACCGCAGACGAGGTGCGCAGGCGCAACGCGCGCCAGCTCGAGAAGGGCAACGACCTCGACCGCGATGGCGTCGTAGAGGTGGCAGAAGGTGACGAGCGTCACCCGGGGGTCGTCGATGAGACGGCTCTTCGCAAAGAGATGGAGGACGCCGTCGCGACAAATGAGGCAGATCGCAAGGCCAACGCGCTCGTCCGGGACGAGAGGGAGAGGTAGTCATGATCGCATTCAATTGCTTCAACAAAAACGAGGTAAAGATCTGCTGGGAGCCGTTCTCCTTCAAAAACCATGGACATCATTACACCCTGTCGGGCGAAGAGGCCCTCAACCCCATTCTGGTCACGGACAAAGAGGGACGAACCGCCGTCAATGGCTTCGTGCGGAAGCTGAAAGAGGATATTGGGTGTGGGCTCGCAGACCCCCGAGAGCTTGTCGTCTGCGCCCTCATAGACAGCCCCTTTGTGACCAGCTCTTACGGCGAACGACCCCTCCGCATTGATGACGGCGGCTGCGGCCTCGTAGCGGCGATGGCCGATGCCCGTCTCATCCTTGAGGCTCAGGACCTGCTCGACACCGGCGTGGGCAGCGTATACCAGGATTGGAAGGACGCGATTACGCTGGAGCCCAGCAGCCAGAAGGATATGAGGTCAATCCTCCGCACCGCTGCCTCAGCCGTTATCGAGGCCGTCGACGAGGGACGGCCCCTTGACTGGAGAGCGCTTACTGCGGAGGCAGAGCAGATGGCCACGCAGATACGCGCCAGCGCCAGCGAGATCAAGTCGAGACATACCAATATGACGAGGATTGAGCCAGGAACCCGCTGGCAACACAGCCGCTTCCCCGATTATCAGCTCGGACGCTCAGAGCTTGGTTACCCGATCTTGGCGCATGTCTCAGACATCAAGGGGTCTTTTGCCGACGCAAGCTCCAGCAGGACCATTCAAGTCATGTCCTTCGAGCCTCTTGCCATGGAGCTCCTCGCGCATGAGGTAGACCAGCACATCCCGCAGATAATCAGGCAATACGTCCTCGCCGCCCTCCTCACAGAAGACGGGTCACTCAAGGCGGCACCTTCCACACCTCTTTGGCCAGAGATGTCCAAGGACATTGCAACCGCGCGAAGAGCTTACATGGAGCCGCAATCGGCCTTGGATGAGGCGATCGCTGATGCCAGCGCGCCGGACTGGAGCCTCAACGACATTCCCGTCGGCACTGCTTTCGAGGTCGTCGACCGCGATGAGAGCCGTTAGGAGGATCGATCATGGATGATGCTTTTGCCCGCCGCCAGGAGGGAACGGTCCTCGTCCCCTTCTTCGATGATTACATGCTGGTGAGCGCATTCGAGTGTTCCAACCTTGACTGGGATGTGACGGCGTTTCTCTATGACTCTGGATCTGGTCGCATCGAATACATGGCGAGCGCCGGCATTGAGCTCCCCGAAGGAGAGTGCCTCGATCTGCAGCAGGCTGTGAACAGGGCGATCGGATTTGCAGCGCCGCCGTACAGCCGGCCCGATAATGCGCCGTGCCAGAATTGGATTGCCCTCTCCAGGGAAGGCGCTTCAACCGATTCCTTTGAGGAGCTTTGCGAGAACGTCCCCGATGTCTCACTCGATACGATCCGGAATGCCGTGGAGAGCGCCAAGACGCCCCTCGAGGAAGCTATCGGAGATGCCATGGCGCCTGACGCAGAGGCACCGCTGTCCTCCCCCGATTTGGGGAGGGACGAGCGATGAGAGAGTGGCCGAGCGTCGGCGAGCGGGAAGAGGTGCTTGTTCGCCGTGCTATCGTGGGCAATCAAGGGAGCTGAATAGTACGCCGGCAGGCGAGTTAAATAGCCGCCTGCCATTATTCTGATAGGCGTCGCGGACAATATGCGCTTTTTAAAACGCAGGTAAACGGCTTGCTGTAAGCCGTTTTAAGGGCCCTTATTGTTCCTTATGGCCTGGAATACCCTTATTTCGGTCAACTTGGCGCATGTGATAGACAGACAAGCCCTAATACGAGCATGCCCGCCGCAAGAGAACTCATCTCTTGCGGCGGGCATTCCGATCTTAGCTTGGATGAGCGATAAGGCCTATGCCCTCGGGCATCCCTCCCTACCTTCTCCCTTCTCAAGCGCGCTAATCCAGCCGACAGCGGCTTGAGCCCCATAGTCCATGAATGCGACGACGTCGTCGCGCGACATGCCACGCCTCAGGAGGATGCCCGCCGTGCGGGCCTCCGCGACCGACACGAGCATGTCCGGTGTGATTGTGCTCGTCATCTCCACTCCCCTATCTCGTCCCAATATCGTCTTCGGTTGCTTTGCATAACCATGCTTAGCCTTTGCACCACGTAGCCCGTCGTTGCCTTGCCATGGCCTTGTTCTGCGAGGCCCCACCTTATACTGCCCTTGCCTAGCAATACGCGGCTTAGCTATGCCCTTGCTGTGCGCCCGAAGCTGTGCCCATCCATGCCGTTGCGTAGCGAAACGTGCACATAGCCCTGCATAGCATTGCCCTTGCGCTGCATTGCTTTGCCATTGCATCGCGCGGCTTGGCATTGCGTTGCCCCTGCCTCGCCAAACAGTGTCTTGCCCTGCGCTGCAGAGCCTTTGCCTGGCGCTTCAGCGGTGGGCGTTGCCATTGCTAGAGTGCCATGCCTCCGAAGGGCTCGATCCTCTCGAGCTCGCCGGTGTCCGGGTCGATGACGTCGCAGGTGAACTTGCCCTTGCCGCCATTACGCCACTGCAGAAGGCCCTTGTGAGCGCCGTAGCTAAGCCACTCCCTGATCGCATCGCCCAGGTCCGCCGTGGACTTCTTTGTCTTCTCGAGCTCGAGATAGGCGATGTCCATGTCGATGGTGGAGCCGGCGGGAACAGTCTCGGAGCACGCAAGGCTCGTGCGCTCGGGAAAGCCGCTGCGGAGGGACCTCTGCAGCTCGCCGAGGGGCTGGCCATGAGTATCGATCTTGATGGCGTCCTCGACATCCTCAAAGCCACGCGGGAACACGAGGCCATCGATCTTCTGCTTGTAGGACGTGAGCATCGAGGACTCCGTGCCCTTGACCTGGCGGAGGAAGCCGCACGCCTCCTTGAAGAATCCCTTCATCTGGTAAGCCCAGAGGATCGGCGTGCCGTCCTCGAGCTTCGGGAAGACGGTCTTGCCCTTCTCGATGACCTCGCCGACGCCGATGGCCGCTACCTGGTCCTCGATGCCTGCCGTCCCCTCCGGGGCCTTGCTTGCGACCCAGCTCCGGTAGATGTCCTCGTCGCCCGGGCAGGTGCCCAGAGCAGGCGTGAGGAGCGTGAGACGGACGCGCATCACGTTGAAGCCGACTTGGTTCTCATTGCTTGCCATATCTCTCCTTTCCATGGGCGTCGTGGAGTGGCGCCCGCTTTACGGTGTGCCTCCGAACCCTCAGATCGCGAAGGCCGCTTGCGCCTTCGCGCCCTTGGAATCGGTCACCTCGCGCCTGATCTTGCGCGGGCACTCGACGACCGTCACCTCCGGCGACTGCTTGCACTTGCGCTCGCAGTCCAGACAGCTGCGATTTGTCTCCCAGGGCCTCGACGCTGCCATCTCCGCATCACCTCCTTCCCAAATGACCAGCCAATGACGATCGTCGTATTAGATCTGAAGCAGACCCCATGCGAGGGCGAGCAGAGCTGCCCATCCCAGGGCGCAGCCCGAAAGACCTGCGACGAGGCAGAGCATCCGCAGATGCCGCATGCCCGCGTCGGTGGAGCGAACCTCCGAAAGCGAGACTGTGACGTAGAGGGCCATGATTGCGCCGCCAAGGGCGCTCACAAGCACAAGAAAGCCGCTGAAGCCCATCTGGTACCCCTCCTTAATCCCTGCCAGCGAGGAGCATGGCAATGAGCATGCCTATGCCGCAGGCAAGAGCGAGCAGGGCGCCAAGGGCGCAGAACCGCTTCCAGTCCATGTCAATCGTGGTGAGTGCATTCTTAAGGACGACCATCATCGGTCGCCTCCCCATGAGACGACGGCGAGCAGGAGCCCCGTCAAGGCCCCAATCGCCGCCGATCCGCAGAGCGCATAGTCAAGTGTCGTCAAGCCGAGAGATTGCATGCCGCTCCTTCCCTTTCCGCGTGGGGCGGTGGAGCGCCCCAGTAAAAGACATTAGCTATATTATAGCGATAATATAGCTAATGTCAATTAGAATAGTTATGACGTTTGGCTGCTGATGTGTCTATTGCGGCCCGCGCAAGAAGAACGCGGTCATGATCATACGAAAGGTCCAACCAAACATGCCTACGATGGCGCGAGCGCCAAGCTCGAAGAGGGCCCAGGCCAGCTTGAGGACGTAGAGAAGCAGCCCGAGCACGCCGCCGCCGACGGTCTTGAGGGTTCGCTTCGTCTTGGCGCGCCGCTTGTGCTTCCGCTGCATAGCCTGGCACTCCTCGAGAGTGCCCTCGAAAAGGACCTTGCCTGTATTGTCCTTGAGCTGCATCAGCTGGTCTTCCGGCACTGTGGCAACTGCCATGGCCATGGCCTCGATCTCGGTCGCGGTAGTCATATCATCCCCTCTCATTTGCTTCACACTGTTCCCGGTCGCTACTCCCAGTGGCCTACCTCGTCGTGGTGGATCGTGCCGGTCTGGCGCTGCTCGTAGTGGCCGGTGGCCTCGTGGTGGATCGTGCC
>CACZNT010000061.1 GCA_902782635.1 uncultured Coriobacteriaceae bacterium | reverse complement strand
CTCTATCGCATCCATGACATCCATGTGGCCGCCTCCCCTACTCCGCGTCCTGATTTGCCTCGGCCTGCACTTGCGCGGCCTCGTCGGGCTTGCCGGCTGCCCTCAGCACCTCGGCGAGGTTTGAGAGCAGCGTGCGATACGCGCGCGTGGGTCCGAATGAGTCGAATATGGCGCGCGCGGCCGTGCGGTAGCGCTCTTCGGCGAGTTCGAGGTCGCCGCGGAGATAGGCGATGCGCGCCTCCGTCGCGAGCGCCGCCGAGTAGTCGACGCCGTAGTTCCCGTCTTCCTCGAAGACGAACCTCGCGCGGGCGGCATAGCTCGCCGCATTGTCGAGCTCGCCCATCTCGATGAGGAGGTCGGCGAGATTCGAGCTCGACGCCGCGATGGCCGTGCGCGCGTCCAGGCCCTCGACGATGTCAAGCGCACGCGTCATGTAGCTTCTCGCCGCATCGAGCTCGCCCTTGGCGCGATAGGTGAGCCCGAGGTTGTTGTAGAGGCTCGCAAGGCGATAGTCACCCTCCTCAAGCTCGGCCTCGAAGATGTCGCGCACGATGAGGAAGGTGCGCTCGGCATCGTCCAGCTTGCCCATTGCGCGATAGGCGTTGGCGATGTTGAGCATGAAGGTGGCGTAGTCGAGCCCCTTCTTGAGCTTGAGGGCGCGGATCTCGCGCAGGAGGCGCTGGAGCGCGGCATTGCACCCCTCGAAATCTCCCTGCGTGCGGCAATGGCCCATGAGCTCGTTGAGGATGGTCGCGCGATCGGCGTGCGCATGCTCATCCTCGTCCGCCTGAGCGAGCAGCCCCTCGAGGAAGGCGCGTGCCTCCTGGGCGCGCCCTGCCCGGTACATGGAGTCGAGCTGCTCGTAGAAGCTCGCGTCAAGCATGTCCCACCTCGCTCCCCGCTCGCCTCTCGCCTGTCCCCATGGCCATGCCGACGCCCATGATGATTAGGTTCACGGCAATGCCGATGAAGAGCGGGTCGAAGGGAGCACCCGCCACGTTTCCGGCGATGACGGCGATGGGGCCCGCGACGACCGACGCCAGGGCCCACGGAGCCGCGACCCTCCCCTTCGCGTAGAGCGCGCAGGTCATGGGCACGAAGATCACCGCGCCGCGCAGTCCCATGGAGAGGAAGGAGAAGTTCATGATGATGTCGCCGAGATCGCCCATCGAGAGCAGGCAGGCTCCCGCGAGGACCACCACGATGAGCGCCTTGGAGAGCAGGTCGGCCTTGGCGGGATCGTCGAAGGCGCGCGTGAACTTCTTGACGACGTCGTTGGTGAGGATGGTCGAGATGCCGAGCGCGAGTCCGGCTCCCGTGCCCACGCTCGCGATGAAGAGCGCGCCCAGCACCACGCCGCCGAAGAGCGGCGGGAGGTTGTCGAGCACGAACTGAGTAAGCGCAGTCTTGGCGAGGAAGGTCTCCGGATTGGTGACCGAGCGCATGTAGAGCCCGACGATGATGCCGAAGATGCCGATGATGGGGATGAGCACGGCCGACACCAGGGCGCCGGTGCGCGCCGCCCTGTCGCTCTTGGCCGAGATGACGCCCTGCGCATAGGTCTGCGTGGTGAGCACGCCCACCAGGAGCGAGAGCCCGGCGCCGAGGTCCTTGCCCACGCCGCGAGCGAACAGGCTGAAGTAGTCCACGCCCGTCTCGGCGCAGTACCCGCGGACCATCTCGACGAGCGGGGCCGGACCGCCTGCCATCGAGAGGGCGAGCGATCCACAGATGACCATCGAGACGTAGAGCAGGACGAGCTTGACGATGCCCACCATGCCCGCGCCCTTGGTGCCGCCGAAGACCACGTAGAGCACCATGACGACGGCGGGGATGGCGATGGTGGCCCAGGTGCCCAGCGACGGCGCCACGAGCACCACCACGGCGCTCGCCGCGAGCAGCTGGGCGATGATGTTGATGAAGGTGCCGACGGTGTTGAGCAGGGAGGCGGCGAGCCCGACGGTCTCCCCGTACTCCTTGCGCAGGATGCCGACGACGGTGGGCGTCTGCTCGGCGCGCATGCGAGCGGCATAGACGAGGGCGAGCACCAGGCAGCCGATGCCGCCGCCCAGCGTGAACCACCAGGCGCTCATGCCGTAGGCATAGGCGAGCTGGGCGGTACCCACGGTGGACGAGCCTCCCACGAGCGTTCCCATGATGATGCCCGACACGACGCCGGCGGAGTTGTCGTTTGCGGCGCCCTTCGCCTTGGTACCGGAGTAGATGGCCATGCCGACGATGAGGGCTATCGCAGCCGCCATTCCCATGATGTGAAGCGGACTCATTGCGTCATCCCCCAGCCGCGCTATGCGCGCTTCCCGTAGACTGCCTCGAAGCCGGGGAAGACCGGCTCGCCCGTGTAGGAGAGCGGCTCCTCCGCCCCCTCGAGCACGCGGATCGCGCCAGCTGCGAGCGCGTCCATCTCGAACTCGCCCGGGTACACGGCGATGGGCGCAATCCAGCCCGCGTACTCCTCGATCATGTCGCACATCTTCTTGGAGTAGGCGATGCCGCCCGTGAGGATGATGGCGTCCACCTTGCCCCTCATGGCGGCCGCCATGCTCGCGATGTCCTTGGCCAGCTGGTATGCCGTCGTGCGGTACACGAGCGCCGCGAAGGCATCTCCGCCATCGGCCATGGCCTCGACCTCGCGGGCATCAGCCGTTCCCAGATGCGCCGTCCAGCCGCCCGTTCGCATCACCTTCCCGAGCATCTCCTCCTTGCTGTAGTCGCCGGAGAAGCACATCTCGATGACATCGGCAACCGGCGCGGCTCCGGAGCGCGTGGGGGCCATGCGGCCCTCGCCTCGGGAGGAGTCGACGTTGTCGACCATCTTGCCGCGCTCGTGGGCGCCGACGGACATGCCGCCGCCCATGTGCACGACGACGAGATTGACCTGATCGTAGGTAGTGCCGTGGTCGGCGGCGTAGCGGCGGGCGACGGCGCGCTGGTTGAGGGGATGTCCCCTCGGGGTGCGCAGCAGCTCGACGAAGCCCGTCATGCGGGCCTCCTCGGTGAACTCGTCGAGGCTCGAGGGGTCCACCACGAAGGCGCGGCGGCCGTAGGCCTCGGCGAAGTCCTTTGCCAGGAGCGGCCCCAGGTTGCCGGGGTGGCGGCTGCCCGGGCCGATCTTGCCGTGCTCGTACATG
>CACZNT010000060.1 GCA_902782635.1 uncultured Coriobacteriaceae bacterium | reverse complement strand
AGGCACCTAGCTGTCATATGAGTCAGTAGGGACGTAGCCAATTGACTCATAAGATTGCACTTATGAGTCAATTGGCTACGTCCCTACTGACTCATATGACAGCTAGAGACGGAGGTTGGGATCGGCGTCGAGCGTGAGCGGGGAGAAGTCCCCCTCGGCCAGCTTACGCAGGCCCACCAGGCCGATCATCGCCGCGTTGTCGCCGCACACGGCCAGAGGCGGCACCGTCACTCGCACGCCGCGCTTGCCGAACGCCTCGATCATCGCGCCGCGCAGAGCGGGGTTCGCCGCCACGCCGCCGCCGATGCAGAAGTCGGACACGCCGCACTCCTCCACCGCCGCCATGGCCTTGGCCACCTGGACGTCGACGACCGCCGCCTGGAAGCTCGCGGCCAGGTCGGGCAGGTTGATGGCGCGACCTGCGCGGTTCTCACCCTCGATGTGGGTGATGACGGCGGTCTTGAGGCCCGAGAGCGAGAAACGGTAGTCGCCCGAGTGCATCATGGCACGCGGGAAGGCGATGGCGCGCGGGTTGCCCTCGGCGGCCAGCTTGGAGATGACGGGGCCTCCGGGATAGCCCAGCCCCAGCGCCTTGGCCACCTTGTCGAAGGCCTCGCCGACGGCATCGTCGATCGTCTCGCCGAGAATCTCGTAATCGGCCCAGTCGCGCACGTGCACGAGCATCGTGTTGCCGCCGGAGACGAGGCTCGCCACGAAGGGCGGCTTGAGGTCGGGCGACTCGATGAGGTTGGCGTAGAGGTGACCCTCGAGGTGGTTGACCGAGATGAGCGGCAGGTCGCAGGCGGCGCAGAGCCCCTTGGCAAAGGCGACGCCCACGACGAGCGCGCCCACGAGGCCCGGGCCCGAGGTGACGGCCACTGCCGCGAGGTCGCCTGGCACGAGCGGGCCGCAGCCCAGCGCGTCACCCGCGACGGCGAGCGCCTCCTCGTAGGTGCCGACGATGGCCTCGGTGTGCTTGCGGCTCGCGATCTCGGGAACGACGCCGCCGAAGCGAGCGTGGAAGTCGATTTGCGTGGCGACGATGCTCGAGAGGATCGTCCCGTCCTCGGCCAGCACCGCCACGGCCGTCTCGTCGCAGGACGACTCGATGGCCAGGAGCAGGCGGCCGGCAGCCTCGATGCGCGCCTGCTGCTCGGACGTGCGCTCGCGGGCTAGGGACTCGGCAGCGTGGGACGCGCCCTCCGCAGCGCCGTCAGGTGACGGGGCTTCCTGCTCGCGGGCACGAAGCGGCAGCGGCGCCGTCATCACGATCGCATCGTTGCCAGGACCGTAGTAGCCGCGGCGCTGGCCCACCCGCTCGAAGCCCATGCTCTCGTAGAGGCCGATGGCGGGCTCGTTCTCAGCGTGCACCTCGAGCGAAATCTCGCTCGCGTTGAGCATCTGGCCGTCGTAGGCCACGCGCTCGAGCAGGCGGCTCGCAATGCCCTCGCGCAGGCGGCTCGGCGAGACGGCCACGTCGGCCACCTCGATGCGCTCGCCGCACAGGACGCCGCCGGCAAAGCCCACGATCTCGCCGGCGTCATGGGCCACCCACCAGGTGCGGCCCGGCTGCGCCAGCTCCTCGTAGAACATCCGCTCGCTCCATGGCTCATGCACGCCGCCCGCGAAGGCCTCGTGCTCGAGGGCGGCCACGGACGCGAGGTCGTTCACCGACATCGGGCGCAGCTGCAGGTGACGGTTTGCCAGCGCGTCGGCCGTGCCCGTGATGCCGACGCTCGCCGGCTCGGCCATCCCGAGGCGACGGCGCTCGTTTTCCTCGGCATCCGAGAGGCGCGTGTAGATGGGAAGCACGAGGGCCGGATTGCCCGACTCGTGCTCGTCGTAGCGCGCGGGCGACGCAGCCGCCATCAGAAGCCCCTCCCCCGAGGGGCGCCACAGGCTCTCGTCGAGATAGCAGGCGAGCCCCGCCTCCTCGAAGCGGGCGCGATGCTTGATGAGGCCGTCGCCCGCCAGCTGGAGCTCGGCTGCATCCGAACGGCCCGCCCAGAGCGCGGCGCACTCGCCCGCCTTCATGACGGTCTCGGCGGCGAAGGTCCGCTGCACGCCGTCGTCATCCAGCAGGTAGACGCCCGGATACACCTCGCCGCGCATGGCGTCGGCCGCGATGGCGACCTTCCCGCGCGCGCCCTCCCGCCACGCATGCCAGGCCACCGCATCGAGCGTGGACGTGCCATGCAGGGGGCACTCGAGCCCGCAGGCCAGGCCCTTCGCCGTGGCGATGCCGATGCGCACGCCGGTGAACGAGCCCGGGCCGCGCCCGACGAGCACGGCGTCGACATCCCCCATGGAGAGGCCCGCCGCGGCAAGCGCCTCGCGCGCGGTGGTGACGAGCTCGACGTTGGATTGGCGACGGCAGAGATGGTCGCCCGTGGCCAAAAGCTCGATGCGCGCGGACGTACCCGCCGGCTCCCAGCGGGCGACGGCGCAGCAGAGCATGTCGGAGGAGGTGTCAAGTGCGAGCACGTTCATGCGTAGGTCCCTTCGTCTTGCGACAGACTAGTGTACACGCAAAACACGACACTTGTGGACAGTCCCCCCTATCACATTGTGTGACATTGGGGACAGTCCCCTTTGTCATATGGTGTACAATTCAATTGTGCGCAATATATTTTGGGTAGAGAGGAACATCACATGAGCTACTACGATTACATGGCTCCCGCCAAGGACGGCAGCGAGGTCTCGCTCAAGGAGTACGAGGGCAAGGTCCTGCTCATCGTCAACACCGCCACCGGCTGCGGCTTCACCCCGCAGTACGAGGACCTCGAGCGCATCTACGCCGAGTACCGCGACCAGGGCTTCGAGGTGCTGGACTTCCCCTGCAACCAGTTCGCGAACCAGGCGCCCGAGTCCGACGAGGAGATCGGCCAGTTCTGCACCCTCAAGTTCGGCACCGAGTTCCCGCAGTTCAAGAAGATCGACGTGAATGGCGACAACGCGCTCCAGCTCTTCGCCGACCTCGCCACCGAGAAGCCGTTCGAGGGCTTTGGCAAGGGCATCAAGAACGCCGCGCTCGAGAAGTTCACGGCTGCCAACAACAAGCAGTTCGGCGACAAGGCCTACATCAAGTGGAACTTCACGAAGTTCCTCGTCGACCGCTCCGGCAAGCTCGTCGCCCGCTTCGAGCCCACCGCTTCCATGGCCGACGTCGAGGCCGCCGTCAAGGAGCTGCTCTAGCCATGACATCCTCCTCCCCCGCCATCACGCTCCCCGAGGGCTACGACGCAGACGTCGCCCTCAGCCTCGACAACCAGCTGTGCTTCCCGCTCTGGGCCGCAGCCAAGGAGGTCGTGCGCCGCTACGCGCCGATGCTCGACGAGCTGGGCATCACCTACACGCAGTACATCTGCCTGATGGCGCTCTGGGAGAAGGACGAAATCGGCGTGCGCGAGCTGGGGTCGAGACTCTACCTCGACTCCGGCACGCTCACGCCGCTGCTCAAGAAGCTCGAGGCCAAGGGGCTCGTGAGCCGCTCGCGCAGCGAGTCCGACGAGCGCGCCATTGTCATCCGCCTCACCGAGGAGGGGCGCTCCCTCAAGGGACGCGCGGCCACCGTGCCGCTGCGCATCGCAGGCTGCTTCGATCTCGAGCCCGAGGAGGCGGTGCAGCTCGTCTCCCTCCTGCGCAAGGTGCTCGACGGCCCCACGGCCCCGGCTGAGGCGGGCAACGGTACGGCCGCGGCTCCCGAGGCGGTGGCCTAGCATGGCACAGACAGAAAGGCAGTCGGGCGCCGTCGTCACCCGCGAGCAGGGCATCGTCCGCACCAGCATCGTCGGCATCCTCGCCAACATCGCGCTCGCCGCCTTCAAGGCGGGCGTCGGCCTGCTCTCGCACTCCATCGCCATCGTGCTCGACGCCGTCAACAACCTCTCCGACGCGCTGAGCTCCATCATCACCATCATCGGCGCGCGCTTCGCCGCGAAGGGCGCCGACCGCGACCATCCCTTCGGGCACGGGCGAGCCGAGTACATCACCACGATCGTCATCGCCGTGATCATCCTCTGGGCGGGCGCCACCTCACTCTGGGAGTCGATCCAGCGGATTCTCACGCCCGAGCAGGCCAGCTACAGCGTGCCGAGCCTCGTCATCATCGTGGTGGCGGTGGCGGCAAAGCTCGCGCTGGGCTCCTACTTCAAGCGGCAGGGCGAGGCGCTGGCCTCCAGCTCGCTCGTGGCCTCTGGGCAAGACGCGCGCATGGACGCGATCCTCTCGGCGGGCACCCTCGTCGCCGCGCTGGTGAACATGCACTTCGGCCTGGGCCTCGAGGCCTGGGTGGGGCTCGTGATCTCCGGCTTCATCCTCAAGGCAGGCTACGACGTGCTGCAGGAGGCCATCTCGAAGATCCTCGGCGAGCGCGTGGATGCCGAGGTGTCCACCACGGTGCGCGACATCGTCCGCGGCGTCGACGGGGTGGAGGGCGCCTACGACCTCATCCTCACGGATTATGGCCCCGAGCGCATCATGGGCAGCGTCCATGTGGAGGTGGACGAGGGCCTCACCGCACGCGACATCGACATGCTCACCCGCACCGTGCAGCAGCGGGTGCTCGAGCAGAGCGGCGTCGTGCTGCACACCGTGGGCGTCTATTCTAAGAACTCGCATGACGCCGAGCTGGACGAGGCGGCTGCCATGCGCGACGAGCTCAAGCGCCTGGCCGAAGCGAGCGAGCACGTGCTGGAGACGCATGGCCTCTTCGTCGATGCGGACCTCAAGACAGCGCGCTTCGACGTGGTGGTGAGCTTCGACGCGCCCGACCGTCGCGCGGTGATGAACCAGCTGGTGCGGCGCATGCAGCAGGCCTTCCCCGGCTACGAGTTCTCCGCGACGCTCGACTCCGACATCTCAGATTAGGCCGTCCGGCCGGGGCCGGGTTGCCGCTGCGGGCAGACCGTCCCGCTTGCGGCAAAAGTGCGCACTCAATTTGCTTCTTCACAATTCAACTGGGGTTTTGTCGTCGAGAAAGCGGATTATCTCGTTGAGTGCGCACTTTTTTGGGTGACGTTGCCGTTGAGTGCGCACTTTTTGGGTGACGCCGCCGTTGGATGATTCCCCCTCCGGCGTGTTATGCGCACCACCCTTTCATACGCGCCGCTCGAGAGTCCCTCTTCCAAATCCCCCAGCCGACGCTTCGCCTCGTCGCGCGTGCCTGGCAGCAGCGACCACACCATTTGCTGGCGAAATCGTCGCACGGCCTTGCGCTCGATCATCCGCCGTTGGCTGGCGCACGTCCTACTTCCCTCCCGCTCCATGAGGGCTATCGTCTGAAGAACCACCTTATCCAGGCCGCCAACCTCATAGAGATCCTCGCTCGTCACGGGCAGGATGGTGAGCCCCATCACGCTGAGGTCGCGGTCGCGACGCTTGTCCGAGACCACCTGACGACGCGCCTTGCGCGAGATGGCGCGCGCCGCATCATGGAGACTGCCCACACTGGGGTCGGCCGCCGCCGAGCGAATTCCGCCGAGGATGTCATCCACGCCAAAATGTCCGCCTCCGTCGTAGTTGAGGCCCACAGACGTCCCGGGAAAGATGATGTCGGGAACACGAGAGTCGAGGGTTGTCGGCATGCCGTCACCCTGAAACCGCTGGTTGAGCGCTATGGGTCCCATGCCATAGCCATACTCCTCGACCGGCAGCATGAGCAGGCAGGCCAGCACTGCCTCCATCGGCGACCATACGTTATCCAGCTCGAGCGTGGCTACCTGAGCCGCCGCAGCCATCCCCCTCATTCGCTGGACCTTCGAGACGAAGTCGCGCAGCCTCGCTGCCGTCGTCACCGGCTGTATGCCCTGCGCTCCCACGCCCTCGCCCGACGGGAGGATCGAGTACGTGCCGCAGAGCTCGAAGCCCAAGACCATCAGCTCGGGCATGCTGAGCTGGGAGGCCATTTCCACGAAGATGAGTTCGGGCGAGCTTATCGAAATCCCCCTGCCGAGACTGAGGAAGGAGTGGCGCGGGAGCCCGCACGAGCGGACGATGCTGACGACGCCCTTGACGCGCACGCGCCTGCTCGCATGGGGAACGACGATTTCGAGGGGCCTCTCGGGCGCGAAGTCCGCGAGGCCAAGTGGCGCGAGGACGGCAGCCATCGATGCCTTCGTCCACGTCTTTCCCTCCGGCTGCGGAACTGGGAGATCGCAGCGCGTGCCCTTGCCACAGGGGAAGGTGCCGCAGCGAAGCGCGCGCAAGGCCGCCAGCGCACTCGACCTGCCGAGCGTCACCTGCATGCGCCCCCCTTCCGCCGCGTGATTGGCGAAAAGTGTACATTCAAATTGGGCATGCCAGGACGTGCCCGGGCAAAAGTGCGCACTCAATTTGCTTCTCCACAATTCACCTGGGATTTTGTCGTCGAGAAAGCGGATTATCTCGTTGAGTGCGCACTTTTTTGGGTGACGCCAAGCAGGACTCGCCGCCGAGCGGGACTTGCCGGGACTGCGGCTGGCGCCGGCCCTACAGCTGGCTGACGATCTCGTTCGCGCGCGCCCCGTGCGGCACGAGGGAAATCTCGCGCGCAGGTTCCTCGCCCGGAGCCGCCTCCCCGTCCAGGCGCGTGAGGAAGACGTCGAGGCGCTCGTCGCCAATCTCGTCGGCAAACTGCTCGCCCCACTCGATCACGCACACGCCGTCCGCGCCGAGGAGGTCGAAGAGCCCGGTATCCTCCAGCTGGCTCGCGTCCTCCAGGCGGTAGAGGTCGAAATGGTCGAGCTCGAGCTCGCGACCGGGATAGGTCATGAGGATGTTGAAGGTGGGGCTGGTGACGTCCGACCCCACGCCCAGCGCGGCGGCGATGCCCTTCGTGAGCTGGGTCTTCCCCGCACCGAGGTCGCCGGTGAGGATGAGGACGTCACCCGCCTCGAGCAGCTCGCCCAGACGACGCCCGAAGTCGATGGTCTCCTCCACCGAGGAGCTGCGGAAGGAGCGGCGCGCGCCGGCTTCGGCCATCATGCGTCCTCCTCGGCTGGGAGGAGGTCCTTCGACTCCGCGCTACGCGCTTCGCTCAGGACGACACCGGGGTCCGCGCCTTCGGCGCTCCGCTCAGGACGACACGTAGCTGACGGCACCTCGCTTGGGACGACTCCCGCATCTGGCGCCGGATGCTCGGCCAGCCACGCGCCCAGCATCCGCATGTCGGCCGTGAGCAGCTCGAGCCAGTCGGGGTGGTAGATGGTGGCGGCCGGGTGGAAGGTGGGGATCACCTGGAAGTGGCCCACCTCGTACATCTGCCCGCGCAGCTTGGTGACGCCCTGCTCGGTGCCCATGATGAACTGCGTGGCGAAGTTGCCCAGGCACACGATGACGTCGGGCCAGATGCTGCGGATCTGCTCGCGCAAAAACGGCGAGCAGGCCTCGATCTCCTCCGGCTTGGGGTTGCGGTTTCCCGGCGGGCGGCATTTGATGACGTTGGCGATGTAGATGTCGTCGCGCGTGAGGCCGGCCTCGCCGAGCAGCGCGTTGAGCTTCTTTCCGGCGGCGCCCACGAAGGGCTCGCCCTGCATGTCCTCGTTGCGGCCCGGGCCCTCGCCCACGAACACCACGCGCGCGTGCGGGTTGCCCACGCCGAAGACGAGCTGGTTGCGCGTCTGGCCCAAGGGGCAGAGCTGGCAGTTTCCGAGGAAGTCGCGGATGGCCTCGAGCGGCACCTCGCGTGGCTTCTGGTGGTCGTAGCCGGGAATGCACATCACGCCCATCGTCGCAGCCCCCTACACGTAGAGCTTCTCGAGGCGCATGCCGAAGTGGCAGGTGATCTCGTAGTTGATGGTGCCGATGAGCTCGGCCAGCTCGTCGGCCGTGATGGCGTCGTCACCATCTACGCCCATCACCGTCACCACGTCACCCGCCACCAGCGCGGGCGCGGCCGCGGCACGGGCGTCGGCCGGCTCGATGGCGAACATGCACTGGTCCATGCAGATGGCGCCCACCTGCGCGTAGCGCCGGCCATCCACCAGGACCTCGGCGCGATTCGAGAGCACGCGGGAGTAGCCATCGGCATACCCCAGCGGAATCGTGGCGATCTGCGTCCCCTTGGTGGGCACGCGGTACGTCATCCCGTAGCTCACGCCCTCGCCCACCGCAGGGCTCGTCACGCGGGTGACGCGGGCGCGCACGCTCATCACCGGCTCGAGCTCGAGGCGCTCGGCCGTGGTGGGCGCCGCATGCAGGCCGTACAGTCCGATGCCGACGCGGCACATGTCGAGGTGCAGGTCGGGGTGGAGGATGGTGCCGGGCGTATTGTCGCAGTGGACGAGACCGCAGTCGAAGCCGGCCTCGTGCAGGGAGGTGAGCGCCTCCATGAAGTGCTTGGCCTGGAGGGCGAGATCCCAATCGTCCAGCTTGTCGGCGGTGGCGAAGTGGGTGAAGCAGCCCTCGCAGGAGAGGCCGCGGTGGAAGTCGATGGCGCGTCGCAGCTCGAGCGCGTCGGCGTAGGGCACGCCGAAGCGGTTCATGCCGGTGTCGATGGCCAGGTGGTAGCGGCCCGGCACGCCCGATGCGGCAGCCGCCTCGCCAAAGGCCAGGGCAAACTCCTCGGTCATGATCGAGGGCATGAGGCGGCTGGCCAGCAGGTAGGGGATGCTCTCCACCGGGGGCTCGGAGAGGATGAGGATGGGCTGGGTGATGCCGGCTTCGCGCAGCTCGGCGCCCTCGGCGACGGTGGCCACGGCAAACTGGTTCGCCCCGGCCTGCGCCATCACGCGCGCACACGCCACCGCGCCATGCCCGTAGGCATCGGCCTTGACGGCGCACATCATCTGGACGCCGGGCTCGAGGAGCGAGCGCAGGGTACGGGTATTGTGGCGCAGCGCACCCTGGTCGATCTCGACCCAGGCCCAGCGCGTCTCGGGACTCTTGTTGAGCGCCATGCCGGGCTACTCCTCAATCTCGAGGTCGGCGGTGTCGTCGGGCGAGGGCATCCGCGAGGCGGACGCCGCGGCGGGCACGGGATCGGGCCCGGCCTCGGGCACGTACGTGGGTGCCGGCTGCCACTCGTCCTCGTCGAGCATGGTGGCGCGGTCCTCGATGGCGTCGCTTGCCAGGCCAATCTGGTCGATGACGTCGCCAGCCATCACGCCGCGCGAGCCGAAGCGCTCGGCCGCGAGCGAGCCGGCCAGCGCGTGGATCTCGCAGCCCAGGGCGGAGAGCAGCGGGAGCTGCGAATTCTCGAGCGAGGTGGTGCGGGCGACCAGGCCGGCGATGATGCCGCCGAGGACGTCACCCGAGCCGGCCGTGGCCAGGGCCGCGGGGCCGGGACGCGGGATGAGCGCGGTGTCGACGCCGATGCAGGCCGTGGCCGTGCCCTTGGCGACGATGGCGATCTCGGAGCCGCCATCGGCCCACACGATGCGCCGCGACGCCTCGAGCGCAGAGGTGAGCGAATCGGGCGGGGTGTCGGGCAGGCCCATGAGGCGCCCGAGCTCGCGATGGTGCGGCGTGAGGATGACGGGCGCGGTGCGCCTCAGCAGCTCGGGATAGCTGTCGAGGCGGTTTGACGTGAGGTGGGCCATGCAGTTGAGCGCGTCGGCATCCAGGATGAGCGGGACGTCGCAGGACAGAAGCGTGGAGACGATCCCCATCGTCGAGGAGGTAACGCGCATGCCCGGGCCGCAGAGCACGGCCGAGCTCTTCTGCGCGAGCTTGGCGATGGCCTGCTTGGCCTCGGGGGCGAAGGTGCCGCCGTCCTCGGAGGGCAGGGCCACCACGGGAATCTCGAGCGAGTGGACCTGGGCCACGCGGGCGGCCTTCGAGGGGACGGCGAGCGTCACATAGCCGGCGCCTGCGCGGGCGGCCGCCTTGGCGGCGAGCACCGGGGCGCCCGGGAAGCGGGCCGAGCCGCCCACCACGAGAACGCTGCCGCGGGTGTACTTGTCGACGGCGCTGCTGGGAGGCTGCATTACCTCGAGGTAGTCCTTGAGCTCCATGCGCCAGGCCACCGGATCGGACTCAAACACGAGGCGCTCTGTCTGCTCGGCGAGGGGCGCCACCACGATGGTGCCGCAGGCGTCGCGTCCCTCGTCGGCGAGGAGGCCCGGCTTGAGCGCGAGCATCGTCACGGTGACGTCGGCGATCACGCAGCCGCCCGGCGCGTGGCCTGTCTGGGCGGAGAGGCCGGAGGGGACGTCAACCGACACGACGCGCGCGCCCGAGGCGTTGAGTGCGTCGATCCAGATGTCGAAGGGGGCCGACGGCTCGCCGGCGAAGCCGGTGCCGAGCATGGAGTCCAGCACGACGTCGGCGCGGGCGAAGAGGTTCTCGAGCTGCGGGCGCGGCGGGGCGACGTGGATGCGGATGCCCTTGTCGGCCGCGCTCTTGGCTGCCATGAGGGCCAGGTCGCTCTTGATCTGGCTGGGCTGGACCGGCGAGACGATGCGCACCTCGAGGCCCGCGCGCAGCAGCTCCTCGGCTGCCACCCAGCCGTCGCCTCCGTTGTTGCCAAAGCCCACGCACACGACGACCGTGCGGACGTCGGGCAGCGAGATCACCTCCTGCGCGGCGGCGGTGCCGGCTCGGTGCATGAGCTCGGACATGCTCACGCCCGCGCGCTTGAGCGCGAGCTCCACACGCTTGACGTCCTCGACGTTGAGCACTGGCTGCATACGGGTCACTCCCTTGGTGCGCCCGGCGCCTCGGCCGAGGCGTCTTGCGGGTTGGCTTGCTGATCTTGGGGGTCGGGGAGGTCCCGGGGCTCATCGCCCTCCGATGCGGAACCTGTCCCCTCCGTCATGACAAAGGGGACTCTCCCTATTGTCATATCGGGGGCGTCGGCAAGCTCGTCCTGGACGCGCTCGAGCTCGTCGATCACCGAGCGGGCCTCCTTGAACGAGGCCGCCATCTCGTCGCGCGCCTCGGCCTTCTCCGACTTCGCGGGACGCGCCTCGGCGGTGACGGCCACGGCGTTCGCCACGGCCACGTCGTGCGTGAACGAGAGCGAGATGGCTATCTCGAGCACGCCCTTCTCGGCAGCCACCTCGGCGACGCGGCCCGTGAGCAGGGCGCGCGGGCGCCCCGTCTCGTCGCGCGTCACCGAGACGTCGCGCAGGCCGATGCCTCCGGAGAATCCCGTCCCCAGCGCCTTGAGCACGGCCTCGCGCGCCGCGAAGCGCACGGCGTAGTGCTGCGCGGGACGGGCACGGCGCTCGCAATAGGCCCGCTCCTCATCGGTGAAGATCCGCCGCGCGAAGGCGGGCGTGCGCTCGAGGGCACGCTCCATGCGCGCGATATCGAGAATGTCTATGCCAACTCCTGCCAGGGCCACGCGCGCTCCCCTACTCCACCGTCACCGATTTTGCCAGGTTGCGCGGCTTGTCCACGTCGAAGCCGCGGTCGCGCGCCACGTAGCGGGCGAGCATCTGCAGGTGCAGGATGGCCACCACCGGGAACAGCAGCTCGTCGGGGCACGGCGGCACCCAGAGCACCTCAGTGCAGAGCTTGGCGACCTTCTCGTCGCCATCCGTGGCCACGCCTATCACCTGCGCGCCACGGGCCAGGCACTCCTGGATGTTGGAGACGGTCTTGTCGTGGACGTGGTCGGCCGGCACGATGGTCACCACCGGGAAGCCGCCTTCGATGAGGGCGATCGGGCCGTGCTTCATCTCGCCGGCCGGGTAAGCCTCGGCGTGCAGGTAGGAGATCTCCTTGAGCTTGAGCGCGCCCTCGTAGGCGGTGGTGGAATTGACGTTGCGCCCCAGGAAGAGCGCGGAGGTGCGGCCACGGAAGAGGCGGGCGGCCTGCTTGTCCTGCCAACGGCGCGCGAGCACCTCGTCCATGAGGGCGGGCAGCTCCTCGAGCTCGTGGTAGCGGCGCTCCACCTCGCCCTTCTCCATCGAGCCGTTGGCCAGCGCCAGGCGCAGGGCCAGGAGGAACGAGGCCACCATCTGGGCGGTGTAGGCCTTGGT
>CACZNT010000059.1 GCA_902782635.1 uncultured Coriobacteriaceae bacterium | reverse complement strand
GTGAGACAAGCTACCTGTCCCCTTGTCTCAGGGAGGGCGGTCCTGCGAGGGGAACGGGGGCAAGTTGTCAGGCTTGCGGGATGTACGTTGTCGTACAATAGTTCCCATGGAAAACCTCTTCTCAGACATGGAGCGCGCCAAGCGCGCCGAGAACGCCCCGCTTGCCGTGCGCGTGCGGCCGACGACGCTCGACGAGTTCGTCGGCCAGGCCGATGCGGTGGGAGAAGGCTCCTGGCTCAGGCGCGCCATCGAGCACGACATCCTCTCGTCGGTCATCCTCTACGGCCCCGCCGGCACGGGCAAGACCACCCTCGCGCGCATCATCGCGAACACCACCAATGCCAAGTTCGTCGAGGTCTCGGCCATTACCGGCACGGTGAAGGACCTCCGCCGCGAGATCGAGGCGGCAGAGTCGCGCCTCATGTCCTACGACCTGCGGACCATCCTGTTCGTCGACGAGATCCACCGCTTCAACCGCTCGCAGCAGGATGCGCTGCTCCATGCGGTGGAGGACCGCATCGTCGTGCTCATCGGCGCAACCACCGAAAACCCCTACTTCGAGGTGAACTCCGCCCTCATCTCGCGCTCGCGCGTGGTGGAGCTGCACGCGCTGGGCGACGAGGAGATTCGCGTCGTGGTGGAACGGGCCCTCGCCGACGAGCGCGGCCTCGCCGGGCGCTACGTGCTCGCCGACGACGCCCTCGAGGAGATCGTCACCCTGGCCGGCGGCGATGCGCGCTCGGCCCTCACCTCGCTCGAGCTGGCCAGCCAGCTCGCGACCCCGCCCGGGGAGGGCAGGTCCGCCCAGGCGCCCATCGTCATCGAGGCCGAGCACGTGCTCGAGGCGAACCCGCGCCGCGGCCTCACCTACGACAAGGCCGGGGACATGCACTACGACATCATCTCCGCCTTCATCAAGTCGATGCGCGGCTCCGACCCCGACGCCGTCCTCTACTGGCTCGCGCGCATGATCGACGCCGGCGAGGACCCCAAGTTCATCGCGAGGCGCATCATGATCTGCGCCTCGGAGGACATCGGCAACGCCGATCCGCAGGCCCTGCTCGTGGCCGAGGCAGCCTTCAAGGCCGCCGAGGTCATAGGCTATCCCGAGTGTCGGATAAACCTCGCGCAGGCTGCGGTCTACCTCGCGCTCGCCCCGAAGAGCAACGCCGTCGAGGCCGGCATCGACGCCGCCCTCGCCGAGGTGCGCGAGGGACCGAGGCGCGAGGTGCCAAACCCTTTGCGCGATCGCCATCGCCCGGGCTCTGATGAGTACGGCCCCTACCTCTACCCCCACAACTACCCGGCTGGCTGGGTGGCCCAGCAGTACCTGCCCGATGGCCTCGAGCGCGGCTCCTTCTGGAGGCCGAGCTCGCGCGGCTGGGAGGCATGGCGCGCCGACGCCACCGCCCGCGACAGGTATGAGGACGAGACGGGTGCGAAGAACGGGTAGAATGCAAGGCAGCAAATGGCGCATGCGCCTTGGGCATGCGGATCGTGGGTCGACAAGGAGATCACCATGGAGATGACACCGCTCAACATCGCCCTCATCGTTCTCGCCGTGGCCGGCATCTGGGCCATCGCGGAGGTCGCGCTCACCCTGCGTACCACCCGCAAGAAGCTCGACGAGCTCACCACCTCGGTGAATGAGACCATCAACGAGGTCACGCCGGTGGTGGCCAAGCTCGATGGCGTCGTCGACGAGCTCAACCCGGCCCTCAAGCAGGTCGAGCCGCTGCTGGAGAAGGTGGGCACGGCGGTCGATGCGGTGTCCATGGACCTCCTGCGCGTTGACGACATCCTCGCCGACGTCTCCAAGGTGAGCGGTGCCGGCGCAGGCGCTGCCACGGGCGTCGCGGGCGCCGTCTCGCGCGTGAGCGGTGCTGCAAGCGATGCCGGCTCCCGCCTCATCTCGCGCCTTGCCGGAACCCGCCAGGCGCCGGCCCCCGCAACCGAGCGCGCGCTCGAGGAGTCCGTCGCGTCCAAGCCCGCCGACGAGGCGCCTGCCGCAGACGAGGAGGCTCCCGAGGAGTCCACGAGGACCTACTTCACCTACCCCGCCGAGGCGGAGGAGGCCGCCGAGGAGGCCAAGCCCGCGCGCAAGCGCCGCGCCACCTCCTCGAAGGCCAAGCCCAAGACGACGCGTGCGAAGCGCACGTCGAAGTCGAAGGCCGCACCTGCCGACGGCGAGTAGTCGGGACGAGGTGACGTCTAGGATGCCCAGCCAGACCATACGACTCAACGTGCCTGCCGAGCCCGCATTCGCGCGCTCGGTTCGCATGATGGCGGCAAACCTCGCCGTCGTCTGCAAGATGAGCGTCGACGAGGTCGAGGATATGCGCATGGCCGCGGAGGAGGGCTTCGTCCTGGCCTGCGCCACGCGCCCGTCCGACCTCGACGTCACGTTCACGCTCGACGAGAGCCACGTGGAGATGGACTTCTCGCTTGGCGCGGATTCGCCCGATGAGCCGGGCAGCTACGCGGGACTCCTGCTCTCCGCCGTGTGCGACGAGTACCTCATCGATGCCGATCGTGCGTGCCTGCACCTCGTGAAGCGGATCGGCCTGGCCGATGGCGAGTGACGACATCCTCATGGACGACGAGGAGCTCTCCGAATCCGACGACCTGCTCGACTCCGACCTCGACGACGAAGACGAGGCCGAGTCGGATGACGCGGAAGGCGAGGAGCTCGAGGAGACGGCTGCTGCCCCGCGGCCGCGCGAGCGCGCTGCCTGGGACAAGGCCCGCACGCGCAGGCTGTTCAAGCGCTACAAGGAGCGCGGCGACGAGGACGCGCGCGAGCAGCTGGTGATGAACCACATCAACCTCGTGCGCTACCTGGCTGCCAAGTTCAAGAATCGCGGCGAGCCGCTGGACGACCTCATCCAGGTGGGCACCATCGGGCTCATCAAGGCCATCGACCGCTTCGACCTCTCGCGCGGCCTCGAGTTCACCACCTATGCCACGCCCACGATCCTGGGCGAGATCAAGCGCCACTTCCGCGACAAGGGCTGGGCGGTTCGCGTGCCGCGCAGGCTCCAGGAGCTCTCCGCCAAGGTGAACCAGGCAACCGACGACCTCACCGCAGAGCTGCAGCGCAGCCCGTCGGTGGACGAGATCGCCGCGCACCTGGGCATCAGCGTCGACGAGGTGCTCGAGGCTATGGAATCGTCGAGCGCCTACAGCTCGGTGCCGCTCGAGGGCGGCGGATCCGACGACGAGGCGCCCTCCGTGCTCGACCACTATGCCGACGAGGACAAGAACCTCGGCATTGCCGACGACCGCATGCTGCTCGAGGAGCTCATGGAGGAGCTGAGCCCGCGGGAGCGCGAGGTGCTGGAGATGCGCTTCAACGAGGGGCTCACCCAGGCCGAGATCGCTGCGCGACTCGACATTTCGCAGGTGCAGGTCTCGCGCATGCTGCGCAAGACGCTGCAGAAGGCCCAGGAGCACATCGACCCGAGCTACGCCGGCTAGCCGGCAGCGCGCTGCCGGATGCGCAAGCCTGAGATTGACGGACAACGTGAGAGCCCTGCGCTTTTGGCGTGATGGCGCCTCCGTGGCGCAGGCTAGCTGTTAGAATACACGGGTTAGACCGCTGCCCGACAGAGGGCTCAAGCATGATGCGAGGAGAGACATGCCGACACCTGCGCGCAAGACCATGACCACAGCCGAGATCCGCTCGAGCTTCCTCAAGTTCTTCGAGGGAAAGGGCTCCAAGCTCTACGCCTCGTCCTCCCTCGTCCCGGACGATCCCTCGCTGCTGCTCACCAACGCTGGCATGAACCAGTTCAAGGAGTACTACCAGGGAATCAAGACCATGCCCGAGGTCGGCGCCCACTCCTGCCAGAAGTGCCTGCGCACCAATGACATCGAGGTCATCGGCGACGCGCGGCACCTGTCGTTCTTCGAGATGCTGGGCAACTTCTCCTTCGGCGGCTACTCCAAGGCCGATGCCATCGCGTGGGCATGGGAGTTCTGCACCTCGCCCGATTACCTGGCGCTTCCGCCCGAGCTCCTGCACTTCACCGTCTTCACCGACGACGACGAGGCCTGGGAGCTCTGGGAGAAGGCGGGTGCGCTTCCCGGCCACATCAGCCGCCTCGGCGAGGAGGACAACTTCTGGGCCGCGGGCCCCACGGGCCCGTGCGGTCCGTGCTCCGAGATCTACTTCGACCAGGGCGAGGAGCACGGCTGCGGCCGCCCGGACTGCGCGCCGGGCTGCGAGTGCGACCGCTACCTCGAGTTCTGGAATCTCGTCTTCACCCAGTACGACCGCCAGGAGGACGGCTCGATGCCCGAGCTGCCCCACAAGAACATCGACACGGGCATGGGCCTCGAGCGCATCGCTGCCATCATGCAGGGCGAGCACTCCAACTACGAGGGCGACATCCTGCGCACCCTCATCGGCGTGGGCGAGGAGCTCTCGGGCAAGCGCTACGGCGCGGATGAGGCCTCGTCGCGCTCGCTGCGCATCGTCGCCGACCACTCGCGTGCCGTCACCTTCATGATCGGTGACGGCATCCTGCCGGGCAATGAGGGCAGGGGCTACGTGCTCCGCCGCCTCCTGAGGCGCGCCGTGTACCATGGGCGCCTCCTGGGCATCGAGGGCGCCTTCCTCGCGCGCTATTCGGAGGAGGTCATGCGCCTCATGGCCGACACCTACCCCGAGCTCACCGAGAACAAGGCTCTCATCCTGGGAATCCTCGCCGCCGAGGAGGAGCGCTTCAACGCGACGCTCGACGCGGGCGAGTCCCAGCTGGAGGCCGCGCTGGAGAAGCTCGACGAGGGCGCCAGCCTGCCCGGCGAGCTCGCGTTCCTCCTGCATGACACCTATGGGTTCCCCATCGACCTCACGCGCGAGATCTGCGAGGCGCGCGGCATCGGCGTGGACATGGACGGCTTCGAGGCGGCCATGACCGAGCAGCGCGAGCGTGCGCGCGCCGGCGCGAACCGCGACGCCTGGGGGAGCTTCAACGACATCTGGGTGGCACTCTCCGACGTGCTGAGCGCCACCGAGTTCCTCGGATACGAGACGGGCGAGGTGCGCGACTGCTGCGTCATGTCGATCGTGCGCGACGGCGCCGAGGTTGCCTCGGCATCCGCCGGCGACGAGGTCGAGGTCGTCCTCGACCGCACGCCGTTCTACGCCGAGAAGGGCGGCCAGGTGGGCGACACGGGCCTCCTCGAGGGGGACGGCGTCCTCATCGAGGTGTCCGACACCAGGCTGCATGAGGGCGACATCGTCGCGCACGTGGGCCGCATCGCCAGCGGTACCCTCGGCGCCAGCGTGCGCCTTACCGCGCGCATCGACGGCGAGCGCCGCGAGCTCATCCGCCGCAACCACACGGCCACGCACCTGCTCGACGCCGCCCTCAAGGAGGTCCTCGGCGAGCACGTGAGCCAGGCGGGATCGCTCGTGGCTCCCGATCGCCTGCGCTTCGACTTCACGCATTTCGAGGGGCTCACCCACGAGCAGCTCACGAGCATCGAGGACATGGTCAACCGCGAGATCGCCGCGGCAAAGCCGGTCGTCGTCGCCGAGATGGGCATCGACGAGGCCAAGGCCGCCGGCGCCATCGCCCTCTTCGGCGAGAAGTACGG
>CACZNT010000058.1 GCA_902782635.1 uncultured Coriobacteriaceae bacterium | reverse complement strand
TCACGCCGGTAGGGCGCGCCACGGATTTCACATGCGGCGACGCTACAATGGGCACATGTTCATAGACCGCGTTGCAAAGCAGCTTCTTGCCGCGCCCGAGCTCGCCGACCTCCTCGGCGAGCTTGATTCGGGTGCCGATACCTCCTTGTCCGTCGCCCAGTCGGCCCGTCCGCTCGTCATCGCCAGTCTCTTCGCGCGCAACCCGCGCCCCTGCCTCATGATCGTCTCGGGCGAGGAGATGGCCGACCGCACGGCCCGCACCCTCGCAGCCTGGCTCGGCATGGACGCTGTCTGCCGCTACCCCGAGCGCCGCGACCTGCCCTGGGCCGACGTCGCCGCAGATGACGCCGTCATCGGCGCGCGCTGCCGGGCCATCGAGCGCCTCGCCACGGGCGACCCCTGCATCGTCGTCGCGAGCGCTCGCGCCCTCATGCGCCAGGTGCCGCCTCCCGGAAGCGGCTACTACGCCAGCTCGACCTTCGCGGTGGGCGACGAGGTGCCCTTCGACGAGATGGTTGACCTGCTCGTCGGCATGGGGTACGCGAGCGTCGAGGGTACCGACGTGCCCGGCACCTTCCACATCCACGGCGATTCGGTGGACATTTTCCCCGCGCAGGCCACCTCACCTGTGCGCCTCGAGTTCTTCGGCGACGAGATCGACCGCGTGCGCCGCATGGTCTCCTCGACGGGGCAGACCATCGGCGACCTCGACGAGGTGCGCGTCGTGCCCTGCCGCGAGCTGGCCCTCACCGACGAGACGGTCGCCCGCGCACGCAAGCGCCTCTACAACCTCGCGCAGGAGGAGACGGCCGTGGCCGCCGACCTCGAGCTCATCGAGGCCCGCTCCTCCTCGCCCATCATCGACCGCTACCTGCCGCATCTCTACGCGACGACGACGTCGCCCATCGCGCATGTGGGCAAGGAGACGCTCATCGTGCTCGCCGAACCGCGCTCGCTCTTCGACGACTGCGCCCGCTCATTCGACGAGATCTCCGCCGTCGCCTCGTCCGCGCGCGTGCCCACCGAGGGCCTCTTCTGCGCCCCGCGCGACATGGACTTCGGCACGCAGCAGCGGCTCACGCTCTCGTCCATCATGCGGGCGGGCGCCGCCTCGACGGCGACGCTGGAGGTGCGCCAGCCCTCCATCGCCGGTGCCGACTCCAAGCTCCTGGGGCGCGTGCGGCAGATGGTGAACGACGGGATGATCGTCGCCTTCGCCGTGCCCGACCGCGGCGCGCGCTCCTCGCTCGAGCTCACCTTCACCGACGAGTCCATCCCCTTCGTGGAGGCCCTGGGCCAGTCGGGTCAGTCGGACGAGACGGGCAACCGCAAACATGACACTTCGGTGCCTGTCCCCAAAGTGTCATATGCGGAGCCGCTGCAGCCGGGGGTGGTGACGTTCTTCGACGCGCCGGTTCCCGCCGGCGTCATCATCCCGTCCGCCAAGCTGGGCATCCTCTCCATCTCTGACCTCACGCCGCGCTCGAGCGCCCGCCGCAGCCGGCGCCGCGTCGACCCGACGAGCGTCACCTTCCCCTTCAAGCCGGGCGACTACGTCGTTCACGCCACGCACGGCATCGCGCTCTTCTCCGACATCGTCCGCCAGGAGGTGGCCGGCCGCGAGCGCGACTACTTCCTGCTGGAGTACGCCGCCTCGGACAAGCTCTACGTGCCGCTCGAACAGGTCGACCGCATCACCCGCTACGTTGGCCCGGACGGCTCGGCGCCGCGCCTCACCCGCCTCAACACCGCCGACTGGTCGCGCGCCACCGGCAAGGCGCGCAAGTCCGCCAAGAAGCTCGCCTTCGACCTCGTCGACCTCTACGCCCGCCGCGCGTCGGTCGCCGGCCACGCCTTCGGTCCGGACACGCCGGCCCAGGAGGAGATGGAGGCCGGCTTTTCCTACGAGCTCACTGCCGACCAGGTGTCGGCCATCGCCGACATCAAGGCCGACATGGAGCTCGCCCGTCCCATGGACCGCCTGCTCTGCGGCGACGTCGGCTTCGGCAAGACGGAGGTCGCCCTGCGCGCCGCCTTCAAGTGCGTGGCCGACGGGCGCCAGGTGATGGTGCTGTGCCCCACCACCATTCTCGCCGAGCAGCACTACCAGACCTTCTTCGAGCGCCTCGTCCCCTTCGACGTGGACGTCCGCGTGCTCTCGCGCTTCGTCTCGCCGGCACGCCAGCGCAAGGCCCTCGCCGGCTTCTCGGAAGGCTCGGTTGACGTTCTCATCGGCACGCACCGCCTGCTCTCCGCCGACGTCAACCCGCACAACCTCGGCCTCGTCGTGGTGGACGAGGAGCAGCGCTTTGGCGTGGGCCACAAGGAGCAGCTCAAGAACATGCGCGAGCAGGTGGACGTGCTGACGCTCTCGGCCACGCCCATCCCGCGCACCATGCAGATGGCGATGAGCGGCGTGCGCGACATGAGCCTCATCATGACGCCGCCGCCCGGCCGCCTGCCGGTGAGCGTGCACGTGGGCGAGTACGACCCGGACGTGGTCTCGGCCGCCATCCGCGCCGAGCTCGAGCGCAAAGGCCAGGTGTACTACGTCTCCAATCGCGTCACCACCATCGACGATGCCGTCGAGCGCGTGCACGAGGTGGTGCCCGAGGCCCGCGTGGCTATCGCTCATGGCCAGATGAGCGCCGCCCAGGTGGAGGACGTGATGCTGCGCTTCGCCGCGCGCGAGGTGGACGTGCTCGTGGCCACCACCATCATCGAGAGCGGCCTGGACAACCCCTACACCAACACCCTCATCATCGAGGACTCCCAGCGCCTCGGCCTCGCCCAGCTCTACCAGCTCAAGGGGCGCGTGGGACGCGGCCGCATCCAGGCCTACGCGTACTTCATGTTCCCCGGCGAATACCCGCTCACGCCCGAGGCGACCGAGCGCCTCATGGCCATCAACGAGTACCAGGAGCTGGGCAGCGGCATGCGCATCGCGATGCGCGACCTCGAGATCCGCGGCGCCGGCTCGCTCATGGGCGCCGAGCAGCACGGCAACCTCTCGAGCGTCGGCTTCGACCTCTTCACGCAGATGCTGGGCCAGGCGGTGGCCGAGGCGCGCGGCGAGGTGGGCGACGTGGAGCCGCCCGAGCTCAACATCAACCTCCCGGCCGACTTCTACCTGGCCGAGGAGTACCTGCCCGACGTCGACCGTCGCGTGCTGGTGTACCGCAAGCTGGCCGCCGCAAGCGAACTGGCCGACGTGGACGCCCTCGAGCGCGAGTGCGAGGTGGAGCTGGGAGCCCTGCCGCTTGCCGGGCGCAACCTCTTCGACCGCGCGCGCCTGCGCATCCGCGCCACGCGCCTGGGAATAGAGACCGTCTCGCTTGCCGCCGGCAAGCTCACCTACCTGGGGATTGACGTGCCCAAGCAGGTGGCGTCGCGGCTCAAGGAGAAGGGCGGGATCGTCTACCCCAAGACACGCAAGCTCACCCACCCGCTGCGCCGATCGCAGGAGGAGGTCATGCCCGCCGCGCTCGGCGTCCTCGAGGAGATCGGCGGCGACGACGAGGAGTGATAAGACGGTTTGGGGACAGGCACCCAAGTGTCATATGAGCGCTCGCTCATATGACACTTGGGTGCCTGTCCCCAAACCGTCTTATCGAACTGTCACAATGATGGCGGCAGACAATCGGATAGGGGAGGCCGTCATGTCAGAAACCATCAACGTGGGAAGCGCGCCCAAGCTGCGCTGGGGCGTCATCGGCTGCGGCGTCATCGCAAACGAGATGGCCGCCTCGCTTGCGCTCGAGGGCCGTTCCCTCGCGGGCGTCGCAAACCGCACCAAGGAGAAGGCGCTCGCCTTCGCTGAGAAGCACGGCGTCGGCCGCGTCTACGATTCGTACGACGAGATCTACGCCGACCCCAACATCGACGCCATCTACATCACCACGCCGCACAACACCCACATCGACTTCATCCGCCCCGCGCTGGCGGCGGGCAAGCACGTGCTGTGCGAGAAGGCCATCACCCTCAACACGTCCGAGCTCGACGAGGGGCTCGCGCTGGCCGAGGCCAACGGGGTCGCGCTGTTGGACGCCTGCACCATCCTCCACATGCCGCTCTACAAGGAGCTGCGCCGCAGGCTCGAGGCCGGCGACTTCGGCCGCGTCCACATGGTTCAGGCGAACTTCGGCAGCTTCCGCGAGTACGACCCCGCCATCCGCTTCTTCAACATGGACCTCGCCGGCGGCGCGATGCTCGACATCGGCATCTACGCGCTCACCTTCGCACGTACCTTCCTGGCGAGCAACCCCTGCGAGCTGGCCTCCTTCGAGAACCCCGCCTTCACGGGCGTCGACGAGGAGAGCGCGCTCATCCTGCGCAACGCCGAGCATCAGCTGACGACGATCTCGCTCACGCTCCACGCCAAGCAGCCCAAGCGCGGCGTGGTGGCAACCGACGAGGGCTACCTCGAGGTGGTGGAGTACCCGCGCGCGGACGAGGCCACCTTCCTGCGCTGGCCGTCTGAGGAGCTCGAGCACATCCGCGCCGGCGAGCGTCGCCTGGCGCTCAACTACGCGATCGCCGACCTCGAGGCAGCAGCCGCAGGCGACGCCGAGGTGGCGCGTCAGGGGATGTGGTCGCACGACGTGATGGAGCTGATGACGCGCTTCCGCGAGGGCTGGGGCATGCGCTACCCCGAGGAGCACATCGCCCAGGCGGCCCGCGACGGTCGCATCTGACGAAAGGGACCAGGAGGCATCATGAGCGAGCAGGACGCGAAGCTGGCGGAGATCGTCGACGAGCAGACGCGCAAGCGCGAGGGCGCCCCGGAGGGCCATCCCGAGCTCGACAAGCTCGTCCGCACCATCTGGCGCCTGCGCCAGCCCGATGGCTGCCCGTGGGACCGCGCGCAGACGCACCAGAGCATCCGCCAGAACATGCTCGAGGAGGCCTACGAGGCGGCCGATGCCATCGACGAGGGCAGTGTCGAGCACCTGCGCGAGGAACTGGGCGACGTCCTCATGCAGGTGATCTTGCACGCGCAGTTCGCCGCCGACGAGGGCGCCTTCGACTTCGACGACGTCTGCCGCGAGATAAACGAGAAGCTTGTCCGCCGTCACCCGCACGTCTTCGGCGACGAGGCCGCGCAGGGGGCGGGCGAGGCGCTGGGCATCTGGGCCGAGGTCAAGCGCGTCGAGCGCGAGCGCGCGGGTGCCGAAGACGCTCCGCAGGGCCTGCTGGATTCCGTGCCGCACGCCATGCCGGCGCTCATGCAGGCGCTCAAGCTCTCCAAGCGCGCGGCGAAGGCGGGATTCGAGTGGCCTTCGGTGGATGACGTCTGGGACCAGGTCGACTCCGAGCGCGGCGAGTTCGCAGCCGAGGATCGGGGCACGGCCGAGGCCGAGATGGAGTTTGGCGACCTGCTGTTTGCGCTGGTAAACGTTGCGCGCTGGGAGAGGATAGACCCCGAGCTCGCGCTCACGCGCTCCAACGACAAGTTCCGCCGCCGCTGGGCCGACATGGAGCGGATGGCGCGCGAGCAGGGCGTCGAGCTCGAGGACCTCAGCACCGAGCGTCTCAACGAGCTCTGGGACCTCGCCAAGCATCCCCGCATATGACAAAGGGGACAGTCCCCTTTGTCATGACAAAAGGGACAGGTACCCCGGGGGGCGGGTCCGTTTGTCATGTTTTGGCGTTTGCGGCAAAACTCGAGGTCGTCGGCCGCGACATCTGCTATAACTAGGTAAAGTCAGCGGCCATGCGGCCAAAGGCCAAACGCAACCGACACGTACCAGCGCAAACGAACCGGAACCAAAGCAGCATGAGCACCAGGGCATCCAGATCCAGCAAGGCCGCCACGCGCACGCGCGATCGCTCTGCCATGCGCGAGCGTCCCGTGGCGCAGGGCGCGCCCTCCCTCATCGAGCGGCTCCTCCGCCCGCGTCTGATGGTGGTCGTCGTGGCCATCGTCGCCGCCGTGCTGCTCTACGGTCCCGCGCGCACGTACTACGCCGCCACGCGCGACGCCTCGGCCTACGAGCAGCAGCTCGCCGCCATTGAGGCCCATAACGAGCAGCTCCGCCAGGAGGTCGAGCAGCTCCAGACGCGCGAGGGCATCGAGGATGCCGCACGCCGCCACGGCTACGTCGCGCTCGGCGAGACCGCCGTCAAGGTGGCCGGCCTCCCCGACGAGGAGCCCGACATCTCCACCGTCACCAATCAGGTCTCCCCGCGCGAGGCCGAGCCCTGGTACTTGCACGTCCTCGACTTCGTCTTCAATTACGAGCCCGTGCGCACCGCAGGCTAGCCATGGCCCGCGTCGCCTCCATCGACATAGGCACCTACACCGTCCGCCTTGCCGTCGCCGACGTCATCGGCGGACGCGTCGTGCGCATGGCCAAGCAATCCACCATCTGCGACCTGGGCGAGGGGGTCGACGCCACGGGACGCCTGGCAGATGCGGCAATAGCCCGCGTGCTCGAGTGCGTGGACGCCTATCTCGCGGCGCTCATGGGCACGCAGGCCCAGGCCGTCGTCTGCACGCTCACGAGCGCGGCCCGCGATGCGGAGAACTCCGCCCAGCTCACCGACGCCCTTGTGGCGCGCGGCCTCGCCCCCGAGGTGATTCCCGGCGAGGTGGAGGGCTCGCTCACCTTCCTCGGCATCGCACAGGACTTTCCCGGCAAGCGCATCGCCATCGCCGACCCCGGCGGCGGCTCCACCGAGCTTGCTGTCGGCCGCCTCGACGAGCAGGGCGCGGTGCAGCTCGAGTTCGTGCGCTCGCTGGCCGTGGGCTGCCGCCGCGTGACCGACCGCTTCCTGAGCGGGGCCGGCCCTGCTTCAGCTGATGACGTCGCGGCCGCGCGTGCCTACTGCCGCGAGACCTTTGGCGGGGCGCTGGAGGAGGCGGGCCTCGCCGAGCTTCCCGACGAGCTCGTCTGCGTGGGCGGCACAGCCACCTCGCTCGTCGCGGTCGACCTCGCGATGGGGGAGTATGACGCCTCGCGCGTCCATCTCGCCCGCCTCGCCCGCACGCGCATCGACGAGATGATTGACGAGCTCGCCGCCTTGGACGTCGCGGACCGGGGACGCCTTCCGGGTCTCCAGGCGAAGCGCGCGCCGGTGATTCTGGGCGGGGCGATTGTCCTGTCCGAGCTCGCGGGCGCATTCGGCGTTGACGAGCTCGTGGTGAGCGAGAGCGACCTGCTGTTTGGCCTCTCACTGACGAGCGCCGCCCTCATCGAGGGCACGACCCCTCCCATCTCCTGGCAACCAGCAATGAGGGCCTGATCGTCAAGGATGGCTTCCCTTTAGATGGGTGAGCTGTGCGTGGCGGATGCCCGCTCATACAAAACTGAACACACCTTTTCTGTTTTTGGAAAACGGCGGGGAAACCCCAGGAAAGATCATTGGGACTCGAGAAAACAGAAATGGTGTGTTCAATTCCGGGTGAGGAGAAGTCCGTCCCATGATGGGAAGTGGGCGGGGCATCTCGCCGTCTCCTGGGGTACCCTGTTGTGTGGAGCTAACGGGGGCGTGGCGGAATTGGCAGACGCAGGGGACTTAAAATCCTTCGCCGAAAGGCATGCGGGTTCGAGTCCCGCCGCCCCTACCAGCTTTACCTGGCGTTGACGGCTCCATCCGCCGCCCCTACCAGCTTTACCTGGCGTTAATCAGGATGTGTAGCTTTCATCCCCATTGCAAGACGAGACTTCCCGCACGTGCGTATAACTTATACCCTACTTGTTCAGTACTGAACTGGACAAGTCGTACGCGACCGTTCTTTGCCAGGAGGGGAGTGTCATGTCAACGCGCGCAGCCGACGCCGCGCTCGACCTTAAGCAGCCCATCGACGGGGCATCGCCCGGCGTGTTCCTCCACACCCAGCTCTCAAACGTCATGCGCGAGCGCATCCAGCAGCGCGCATGGGCGGCGGGCGACAAGATCCCCTCCGAGCACGAGCTCATGCACAGCTACGGCCTCTCCCGCGGCACCGTTCGCCGTGCCATCAAGTCGCTCGTCGACGAGGGGCTCCTCGTGCAGATGCACGGCCGGGGAACCTTCGTCGCCGACCGCAGCGTCACCCACACCTCGGGCATGCGCCAGTTCTCCTTCGCCGGCTCCCTGCGCAAGCAGGGCAAGGACTTCACCACGCGCGTCATCGACATGCGCATCCTGCCCGCCAGCGACGAGGTCGCCCGCGAGCTCTCGTGCCCGGTTGGGCGCGACGTCATGTTCCTTCGCCGCCTGCGCATCGTCGGCGGGGCCCCGGCCTTCTACCACGAGAGCTGGCTCAACCTCTCCGAGCTCCCCGGCATCGAGGACGTCGACTTCACCGAGGCATCCGTCGTCGACGCCTGCGAGTGGTGCTCGGGCCACAAGGTCCGCTTCTCGCGCATGAACTACTCCGCCGTGCCCGCGGGCCGCGAGCGCGCCTTCCTGCTCGACTGCGGCGAGCGCGACTCGCTCCTGGCCCTCGAGCAGCTGGTGAGCCTCGACAACCACGTCCCCGTCGAGTGGTCCATCGCCTGGTTCGGCCCGGGCCAGTCCATCATCGGCGGCGCCTTCCAGCCGAGGGTGGGCGACGGTCCTGCCGGCGTTGGGTCGCAGCCCGCGGTGGTGACGACGTCGCTGCCCATCGCCTTTGGCGGCGAGGTCAGCGAGACCCGCCCGCCGAGGCGCACGGGCCACGAGCTCGAGATGGCTGCGCTCGCCATTCGGCGCCAGGTGGTCGAGTTTGCCCATAATGACAACGACCTGCCCTTCCACCTGGGCGGATCGCTCTCGGCGGCCGACATCATGGCCGTGCTCTGCACCGACATCCTGCGCACGGGGCGCGACGGCCTGGCCAGGGCCTCGCGCGACCGCGTCGTCCTCTCGAAGGCCCACGCCTCCCTCGCGCTCTACCCGGCGCTGGCGATGGCGGGCCTCATCTCGCAGGACGACATCGATGCGGGGCTCTTCGGCGAGCACGCCGTACTCTTCAAGCACCCCCGGCGCGACATCGAGCGCGGCATCGAGATGAGCGGAGGCAGCCTTGGCATGGGCCTGGGCTATGCCGCAGGCCTCGCGCTCGCCGCGGTGCGCGCCCACCGGGGCGGCCGCATCTTCTGCATCGTGGGCGACGGCGAGTGCAACGAGGGCTCGGTGTGGGAGGCGGCGGCCTTCGTCGGCCACAACCGCCTCAACAACATCACCCTCATCGTGGATGTCAACGGCATGCAGCTCGACGGCCCCACCGCCGAGATCCTCGACACCGAGCCGCTCGCGCGCAAGCTCGCCTCCTTCGGCTTCGAGGCCGTGGGGGTCGACGGCCACGACGTGCTCGCCCTGCGCGACGCGCTCGCCGTGCGCTCCGAGCGCCCGCGCGCCGTGCTCGCCCACACCATCAAGGGCAAGGGGCTCTCCTTTGCCGAGGGCCAGGTGGCCTGGCACGACTACCCGCTCAGCGACGAGCTCTACGAGCAGGCGCTCGCCGATCTCGACCTCATCGAGGAGGCGATCAACAATGCCTGACGCATCCGCTGGAGCGCTCTTCCCGCGCGCCTACTCCGCCGAGGATTCCGCACGCCTGTGCTCGCTCGACACCAAGGCGGTCTTCGGCCTGGCCATGGGCGACATCGCCGAGACCGACGACGCGCTCTGCGTGGCCGTGTCCGACTATGGGCGCCGGCTCTCGCTCGAGCGCATGGTGGAGCTCCGCCCCGAGGCGCTCGTGCAGTGCGGCATCGCCGAGCAGAGCCAGGTGGAGATCTCGAGCGGTCTGGCAAACGAGGGGCTGCACGTCTTCACCCCGGCCTATGCGCCCTTCATCACCGCCCGCGTGCTCGACCAGGTGCGCGTGATGCTGGGGATGATGGAGTCGCCCGTCGCGCTGGTGGGGCTCCACAGCGGCTTTGGCGCGGGTATCCTCGGCGCGAGCCACATGGGGCTCGAGGACATCGCCGACATGCGCGCCATCCCGAACGTTCGCGTGGTGTGCCCGGCGGATAACGTCGAGCTCCACGCCGCCCTGCTGGCGCATGCGGCCCATCCGCAGCCCGCCTACATCCGCATAACCGACGACCACGACGGCTACTGCGTGCATCCGGAGGGCTGCACGCCCGTGCTGGACCGTGCCGAGTGGCTGGCGGGTGCCCCGGGCGACAAGGCCCAGGCGGGCTTCGTGTGCTGCGGAAACGTGACCGGCCGCGTGCTCGCGGCGGCCCAGATCCTCGCGGGGAGGGGCATCTCCTGCGCGGTCGTCAAGATGACGACGGTCAAGCCGCTCGATCCCGCCGTGCTCGAGGGGCTCGCCGGCTGTGGGCTCATTGTGAGCGTCGAGGAGCACAGCGTCGTCGGCGGCCTGGGCTCTGCCGTGGCCGAGTGCCTGTGCGAGCGGGGCGGGGCGCCGGCGCTTCTGCGCCTGGGCACCCCGGATGCCTATCTGGATGCCGACCGCCCGGTGCAGCTGCTCGAGCGCGCGGGCCTCACGCCCGGGGGCATCGCGGAATCCGTGTGTGCGCGTCTCGGACGTTAGCGCCCTTTGCTATACTCTGTGCTTGCTCGCTTGCGTCCCCATCGTCTAGCGGCCTAGGACTCCGCCCTTTCAAGGCGGCAACACGGGTTCGAGTCCCGTTGGGGGCACCACTTGCGCAGAGTCGAGTTCGGCGTGAGCACAAGCCGCCTTGCCCTGGAAAAATGGATGGAGCAGAACCTCTCGCCCTGTTCTATCTTTTGTTTTTAGTGCCCCGTCGAGCTATGCTTTGCCGTGATGCTATCCCGTCAGAGTCGCGCGCCGAAATTTCCTGATATTCAGTTTAAAAAGCTAATCGACTCAGGACTCACTCTGTCTGTCCGGACAATCAGGCAGAGAGGCCATGCGTGTGGTCACACATACCGCCAGTGGAATCCCGACACGGTCACAGCCTCATCATTACATGCGCGAGCAAGGTTGCTGCTGCCCTTCATACCGTTGTCTCGTGCCGCATCAATCATCGAGTCGTAAATGACTCCCGTTTCAACACAGAGGACCCTTCTTCTGCGGCCACCGTGCTTGCCTTTGTTCCTGCCGCACAGCGGGCACCCATGTCCGCGAAGCAGGTTATTCGGATACGCATCCCATTCGTTTCCACACGCCTTGCAGCGGACCCGCACTTTGGTCTGGGTATTTGTGTAATCGCCAACTAGCTGTATGTCGGGATTCTTCACTGATAGCTCGGTGACAAGTTGCTCCCGTGACTTTCGACGCTTACGTGCCTTCATGGCCTTTGCGCACTCGGGGCAGTGGTTCCCTTTCAGAAGATTACCTGGAAGGGAGTCCCACTCATGTCTACATGTCTTGCAGCGCACGTGCACTTTCGTCCCAGAGTTGACGTAGCTTCCCAGCACCTCAATATCAGGGTTCTTATTGGTGAGCTGGGAAACAAACTGGGCTTGGGTTTTGGGCGCCCTTCCTGCGCACGCCGGGCAACCGTGACCTCGCAGTAAATTGCTTGGATAGGCTTCCCACTCGTGGCCGCACTCCTTGCAGCGTACGCTTACTTTGTGGGAGGTGCTCCTATACTCACCAGATACCACGATGCAAGGATTTGCTGCGTAAACCTCCTCCATGAATTGTTTCGTGGTTTTACGTCGTGAGCTCCTGTACGCGGCGCGAGCTACCTGTCGCCAGAAACTATCTTCATGAGGTGACGTATAGTCGCACTCTGCCAGCAACATGTTTGTGAGCGAGATGAGGTCGCTCCTGCTCTCTGGGGCAGCGAGGTTGATTGAATAGCCAATTACATCGGTAAGCCCATAAACGTCCTTGGTGGTATTCATGCAATCGTAAACCGTGATGAGCCGTATTCCCAGCTCAGTGCATCTCCTACGTTTTTGCGCATCATCATCCAGCTTGTTCGAGTGCCAGAACCAGGACCCGAACTCAATCGCAAGCCTCTTTTCGGGAACATATACGTCAAGCTCGATCCCCGCCGCCTTCCTGTCGCGTGACCTGACCCGTCTTGCTCCAAGGGACCGCTCCAGAGCATGGAAAATGAACTGTTCGACAAATGAGGTCTGGACGTGGCTGCAGTTGGGACATCCCATTCCATGCAACAGGTTTAACGGTATCCCGTCCCACTCGTGTCCGCAAATCCCGCACCGGACTCTGATGTGAGCTTGGCTGGCGATGTACCGGCCAACAACTTCAATGTAGGGATTCTTCTCCGCCAGTTCGTCTACGAACTGGCTCTGCGTCTTACGGCGAGAATCTGCAATCCTTCTCCGTGCGCACTTTGAGCATCCCGTGCCTTGCAGCAAGCTGCTCGCCACAGGGCTCCATATGTGACCGCAAGTCTTGCAACGTACCTCGACCTTCGTTTGAGTGTTGACGTACTCGCCGAGCACCTCCACGTCAGGATTGATTTCCGTAAGCTCGGCTACAAATTGCTCTTTGCTCCTAGGTATATGGTTGGCGCAAGACGGACAGCCATATCCCTTCAACAAGCTGTTAGCAAACGGTGTCCATTCAAATCCGCACGCCATGCATCGCACATGGATTTTATTGTGATGCCCTGTATATTTGCCGATGACTTCTACGTTTGGGTTGATCGTCTCGACTTCAGCGTTGAACTGCTCTTGGGTTTTCTTCAAATTCCCTGCGCATGCTGGACACCCAGTTCCTTGAAGCAAGCTTCCGGCACTTGGGGACCATTCATGCCCGCACACTCTGCATCGAACCAGTATTCTGGTCTTAGAGTTCACGTAATTCCCAAGCACCTCTATGTTGGGATTTATAGCTTCGAACTCAGACACAAACTGACTGTGCGACTTCTTTGCTGACATGTATTCTTTCTCACATCTATAGCTGTAGGGAAATGTCCCCCCCATCGTACTACTGGAAGTTCGTATGCTTTGAGAAGTAGACAAATACCGGCTTCGACGATGAGCAAGTGCGAGACTCGGTCCTCGAATACTTCATTGACAAGATTTCCCCTACGATGATCAATTGTCATCATGGGTTGCCATTCAGGCATCCAGCATGAATTTATGTATGACGAGCTGAATGGAGAAGATGCTGACGTCGGCAGTATGTTTATGACACAAGTCTCGGCTCTGGGCTTGACTACCGCACGGCGGGGGCACCACTTGCGCCATTTCGAGAATGGGCGGGTCATCTTTCGCATACGTGATATCTTCTGTGGAGAGTAGCAGGCGCTTTCCCGCAGAATGGCGGCCGAGGAGAAACCATGACCAATGCTGCCGCAGGCATCGCCCTCCCGCCGAAGAACCTCTGGCGCCGATTTCTGATCCTCATACCGCTCGTGGTCGCGATGGCCGTTGGTTGCTACCTTCACATCCGCTCGGTGTGCTCGACCTACGAGGTGTGGACGCCGCCCTATTTCGAGGGCGAGGGCTTCTCCCGCTTTGGCCTTGATGACGTGCACATTGCCGACGCTGGCGTGGTGCGCGCCACCAATGTGAGCTACGGGATCGGCGACTCGGCGTGCGTCACGTTCGAGGCCGTGGCGGATGGCGCGACCGACGTGACGTTCGGCGACGAGATGCTGTCGACCTACTGGAACATGCAAGTGCGCAACGGGGCCATCATATGCGCCGGCATAGACTTCTCCGGCTGGGAATCCATCCTCATATGCACCTGCATCCTCTTCGGCGTGTCCGCGGCGCTGTGCGCGAGCGCGCTCTCGGAGCTGAAGTGTGCCCGCTGGTTCGACTATGGCATGGTGGCCGCGTGCGGCGGCGCGATGTTCCTCTTCTTCCAGTTCCTGCTGTTCTCCTACTTGCTCGTCCGGGGCAGCCTGCGCAGCTTCAGCGACCTGGCATACATGCTGACCTCGGCAGCGGACATGTTCACCATCATCGGCCTCATCCCCATGGCGCTGCTGTGCCTGCTGGTCTCCCTGAGCAACCTCGTTCTCATCCGCCGCGAGGGCATGCGCCCCGTCAACCTGCTGGGCGTCATAGTGAGCCTGCTGTGGCTGGCCGCCATTTGGCTCTGGCTCGAGTGGTGGAACATCGGCGCCGCTGCGAGCATCCCCTTTGCGACGATGCAGATCGTCGAGTCGTGCATCGCCGTTGCCATCAGCTATGGGGAGTGCCTGCTGCTCGTCACCATGCTATGCGCGTGGATGGCGTCGCGCATGGAGCCCGCCGTGCCTGTGGACTACCTGGTGATGCTGGGCTGCGGCATTCGCGCCGACGGGACGCCCTCGCCGCTGCTGGCGGGGCGCGTGGACCGCGCGCGGGAGTTTGACGCCAAGTGCGTGGAGGCCGGCGGCGCTCCCGCCACCTTCGTGCCCAGCGGCGGGCAGGGGCCCGACGAGGTGATCTCCGAGGCCCAGAGCATGCGCGACTACCTCGTGTCGCGAGGCGTGAGCGCCGATCGCATCGTGCTGGAGGACCGCTCCGCCACCACGAACGAGAACATGGAATTCTCCAGAAAGGTGATCGAGGAGCACGCGGGTCGCGATGCGAGCGAGCTGCGCGTGGGGTTCTCGACTACCAACTACCACGTGTTCCGCGGCTACGTGTGCGCCCATCGGGCCGGCATGGCCGCGCAGGGCATGGGAAGCCGCACGCGCGCCTACTTCTGGCCGAACGCGTTCCTGCGTGAGTTCGCGGGCCTGCTGGCGTCCAGGTGGAAGGGCATCCTCATCACCTACTTGGCCATCGTGTCGATTTACGTCCTGGCGGGATACGCCCTCTTCCTGATGGGGGAGTCCTCGGCGATCTTCGGGGGGTAGGCCGCGAGGGCAAGGCAGATCGCGCTCAAGCTCGATCGAGAGATATCATCGATCGTGCTGAGCGCGAGGTGCAGCCGCCCTTGTTGCGCCAGATTAATCAGACGACCAGGTTACGTGCATGGTCATGCAGCTTTGGCCGATCCCGCCTGCAACATGCTTGAGCTGATCGTCTGTGAGCTCGATGCCCTCGCTCGCGGCAAGCGCAATCAGTTCCTCGGCGTTCTTGCAGGAGCGTGCCTTGGCCTTCTGCTCCTCGGCGAGATCCTCAAACTCCATGGTAGTGCCCTTCTCGTCGAGGCATCAGATGTGCCAGTTGACCGCTCATACGCATCAGGTGCCGCATCCGTCCCGGTGAGGATGGCAAATATGAGGGGCGACTCGGCTCTTGTCCGCGGCGTGCGGCTACCAGTCGAGGCCGTGCTCGTCGGAGTAGCGCTCGGCCATCTCCGTGACGCTGGGCTGCTCGGCGCACCAGCCAATGAAGTCGGGCGTGTCCACCACGATGGGGTCGGCCTCGCGCACGGCCATGGCCGCCTCCTCGAAGCTCCCCGGGGTGAAGCTGGGCCGGTCGGGCAGGTAGATGTCAACGAACATGGGGTGCAAAAGCGCGCTCGCCCCGCCATCGCAGAGCTCACAGAAGCCCCTGAGGGCGCGGCGGGCCGCCGGCAGACGGTCGAGCTTGTAGAGCACGAGGACACGCGCGAGGTGCAGCCAGGCATTTCCGCGTCGGCCGAAGCGGGCGTCGAGCGCATCGAGCGCGGCCTCGTCCTCGAGCCTGGAGAGCGCGAGCGCCAGGGTGAGACGCGCGCCCAGCTCGTCATCGGGCGAGAGCGACAGCAGCTGCTCGCAGGCATTCGCGCTCGCGCGGTAGCGGGCCGCCTCGAGATAGGTGCGCGAGAGCGCGGCCTTGAGGCGCAGCCAGGGACGCGCGTAGACGTTCGACCAGCTCTGTCCTACGGGCTCGGCCTGCTCGTCGGAGGGTCGCACTTCGCGGTCGAGCGCCTCGAGCTGTGCGATGAGCACGTCGGGCCGCTCGTCGGCGGCGAGGATCTTGAGCAGGCGCGCGTCGAGATTGTCGCCATCGAGCGCGAGGGCGCGGTCGCATGCCTCCGAGAGACGGGCCAGGCGTTGCGAGCGCGCCCGCAGGTACTGATCGTCGTCGAGGAGGTCGTCATCTGCAGCGTCGGCCTCCATCTGGGCAAGCGCACGCACGACCTCGGCAAACGACTCGTCGGCGGTGGTGGTGACGAAGCGCTCCGGATTGGCTTCGACGCTCGCGAGCAATTCGGAATAGGCGGCATCCGAGAGGCCGCCCAGCTCCGAGCGCCTGCGCGTGGCGCATCTCAGCACGAGCTCCGCACGACCGTCCATCTAGCGCGCGCTCCGTCCCGTGGCAGCGCCCTTGCCCTTGCCCGCAGCCGCGCGGGCGAGCGCCACCTCGGGCTGCTCGGCGAGCCAGGTGCCAAGCGGCCCGCGCTCGTCGGAGTCGATGCCCTCCTGCAGCAGCACCGTCGCCTCGGAGACGGCCAGTATGAGCTCGTCCTCGCTAAGCGGCGCCACGGCGAGGCGCGAAAACACGCCGTCGGGCAGCTCGTCTTGGCGGAAGAGCGTGAGCGCCGCATGCGGGTAGGTCTCGATGAGGCGGAGCAGGAACGAGCGCGCCATCCGGTCGCTGCCGCTCTTGCGGGCGAGCGCGATGCGCGCGAGGAGCATCCAGGCGTCGGTCCCGCGCTTGGCGAAGCGGGCGCGCATGGACCGCTCGAGCTCGTCGAGACCTGCCTCGTCCTCGAGTTTTGCGTAGGCGAGCGCGGCCGTAAAGCGGACGTCGGCCGGATCGGAGGGGAACATCTCGAGGAGCTCGAAGGCGAGCCTCAGCGCCTCGCGGTAGCGTCCGCAGATGAGGGCCTTGGCCGAGCGCATCGCCGCCCAGCGCACGTAGGGGCGCATGGCGAGCTCGCTGCCCAGGCGCCGCTCGTTCGTCCCGGGAAGGCGGCGCGCCTCGTCGCGCTCGCGCGTGCAATCCGCGAGCACGGCCTCGGCGCCGTCCGACAGGAAGCGGTAGTAGCTCTCGAAGCCCGAGGTGGTGGAGGCCGCCAGCATGCGATGGGCATCGTGGCAGCCCGCGTCGAGGTCGATCGCCTCCTGGAGCATGCGCGACGCCCGCTCGATCATGGGCAGGCACTCCTCGTCTGCCACGAAGGGGAGCTGGTAGTCGATGAGGTTGGTGGCCTCGGCCACGAGGTGGAAGGCGCGGTCGCCATCCGATTGGGGGAGCGAGTCGCGATTCTGCGAGAACCTGCGGCCAAACGCCGAGAACGCACGGACCGTCCCATATGGGTCGGTCTCGTCCAGGGTGCGGGCAAAGCGCAGGCCCATCCTCTGGTAGTCCTCGTGGCGCGGGTCGAACGACATCGTTCTCCTCTCGGGCAGACCGCGCAGGTCTGCGTCATCGGGTCTATGAGGATACTCGATTTGGGATCGTATCCGACACGGCAGACGAAATTGGACCGCATGACAAAGGGGACAGGTCTGCGCCGGTGAAAATGAGTCAGTTGACTACGTCCCCATTGACTCATTTTGAGGCCAGGGGTAGGTGGCTAACCAACATCGCGTTGACAACGGCTCCGGTCAGAGGAGAGTTTGTTGGAAAAGGCCCACGGGATGTTGGTTATTGCAGCAAAAATGAGTCAGTTGACTACGTCCCTATTGACTCATTTCTCAGGTGAGGACGATGGTGCGGAAGCCGAGCTCGCAGGCGAGCGTCTCCAGCCCCTGCATGCGCTCGTCGGTGGGCGACGGTGCGCCGGCCAGCTTTCCCACCACGCCGAAGTTGCGGAATCGGATGAGCTTGAGCCGCGTATCGTCAGCCAAACCGCCCAGCGTGCGCGCAATCCCGGCGAGCGTCTCCTCGGCATCGCCCCAGCCATCGGGCACCACGACGACGCGCACCTCCTCGAGCTTGCCCGCCCGCGCGAGCCAGGCGAGGTTCGCGTGGACCGTCTCCGTGAGCGCACGCCCCTGCCCGGTGAGGCGCTCGGCCACATCGGCGTCCCAGGCCTTCACGTCGAGCATCACGCCGTTGGCAGCCTCCATGAGCTCGGGGTGCTCCCAGAAGGGGACCGTCCCGTTAGAGTCGATGAGCGTGCCCAGGCCCGCGCCTCGACAGCGGGAGAGGAAGCGCTCGAGCCACGTCGGCCAGAGCATGCACTCACCGCCCGACACCGTCACCCCGCGGATGAAGGGCGCATAGCCCGCCACCTGCTCGAACACCTCGTCGGCGCTCATCAGCCGGATCTTGGGGCTCGCCCTGTGCGGGCAGACGCGGATGCACTCGTCACAGCCCACGCAGGCGCCCTCATCCCAGCTCACGCGCCCGTCAGCGAGTGCGAGCGCGCCAGCCGGGCAGCCCGCGACGCAGGTCCCGCAGCCAATGCACAGCGTTTGCGTCTCGGGGTTGTGGCAGTACTCGCAGGCGATGTTGCACCCCTGGAGGAATACGGACGTCCTGCTCCCCGGCCCGTCGACCAGGGAGAAGGGGATGATCTTGTTGACGGGCGCCAGCTCGGACATGGCGTCTTATCCCATGCGGACCTTGCGGTCGCCGAGCGCGTTGGCGCGCCAGTTGCCCTCGCCGTCGTGGCTCGTGTCGGCCAGCACTGCCTCGCCGCGCGCGAACTTCTCCATCTCCGAGCGCTTCACCAAAAAGCCAGTGATGCGCACGAGGTCGGAGTCGCTCGGGTAGAACGAGAGGTACTTGTCATCGATGGCGAAGGCGCCCTTCACGACGTCGAGCAGGGCGTCGAGGTTCGACGTCGCCGTAGGCTCGACGGGGAAGATGTCCGAGACGCCCGCGGTGAAGAAGCGGTGCATGCGCGCGGAGTGGCGCAGGTGGTCGAAGAAGACCTCCGGCTCCTCGCCCACGCGGATGCGCACGCCCGGCGTCGACTCGAGCTGGTCGCCGAAGCCGGCCTGCGCGTGCATCATGAAGTGGCCGCCCGCCACCTCCGAGTAGACGGCCGGGGCCGCCTCCACCTGCGCGGTGATCTTGGCCATGATGGCGTCGGCCAGGTCGTTGGCCTCGGCGTCGGTGCCGTAGACCTTGCCCGGCAGGAGGCGCTCGATGCACTCGTGCATGCCGATGACGCCGAACATCCCGCAGAAGCGCTCGCGCTCGATGAGGCCCTCGCGCACGAGGAACGAGCTCTGGAAGAAGTTGGACTCCTCGACGAGGAAGGTGACGCGCGCGTTCATGTAGTCGAGCAGCGCGCCCGTCGCCTCGGGGACGAGCGTGTCGAGGAAGTGGTCGACGCCCTCGGCCATGCTCGCGAGGTTCTGCAGCTTGATGCGGTCGAGGCAGTAGGCGCCGCCGCGCAGGGGGAGCACGTTGTAGCAGGAGACCACCGTGTAGCCGTCCGGGTAGCCCGCCTCGGGCACGGGGTAGGTCTCGCGGAGCATGCGGTGGTTGGCGTAGGCCGGGTTCGCGCAGGCCATCGAGGTCGAGAGCGCCAGGCGTGCGAAGTCGTCAGGCGTGACGTCGGGGTCGTACTTGAGGGTGAAGTTGGGGATGGCGTTCTGCACCTCGGCGTCGGCCTGGAGCAGCAGGCGTCCCGCGCGCGTCTCCTCGGGGCCGAGGTTCGCGTGGCAGTAGCCGCTGGCGACGGTGCGGTCGATGAAGTTGAGGAATCGCTTGAGGCGGGGGAGGACCTCGTCGTCGTCGAGATCGGCGATGAAGGGCTCGAAGATGCGGTCGAGCTGCCCGCAGTAGACGGGGCGGCCCGTCACGCTGGGGATGTTCTGGTAGATGATCTCGAGGTTCGCGATGAGGTCGTCGATGTTGTCCGGCGCGTCGAGGCGGAGGAACTCGCTTCCCTGGCGCGCGAACTTCTCGAAGTCGACGCAGATGTAGCGCGGGCGGTAGGGGGCGTTGCCCTCGTGCATGTCGCAGAGCGCGTCGGCCTCGAAGAGGCGGTCGAACTCGGGCGTGGTGGGGATGGGGTGCTCGCAGTTCTCGGCGGCCTGCGCCAGGTGAATGAGCTTCTGCTGGTAGGTGAGGTTGCTCGCCGTGATGATGTCCATGAACTCGCTCATCGTTCCTCCCTTGCATTGCCGGTCATACCATCATAGCCTCCGCCGCAAAACATGACAAAAGGGACAGTCCCCTTTGTCATGCCAAAAGGGTCAGGTCTGCGTGACACTTGGGGACAGTCCCCATCTGTCACGCGCCCTACAGCAGCGAGCCGTAGCGTTCCTGGTAGAGGCGGCGCGCCACGAGCACGCAGGCCACGTATCCGACGACGATCGCCGCAAGCGCGCCCAGCGCCGCCACCGGCAGCGGCGCGAGGTCGATCACGTAGCCCACGGGCGCCAGGCACATCACCGCCGCCACCACGACTCCCGCAAAGCCGAGTACCATGAGCAGCGGCGCCGCGTGGCTCTCCAAGAAGGGCTTGCGGTCGGTGCGCAGCAGGTGCACGGCCAGCACCTGCGTCACCATGCTCTCGAGCAGCCATCCCGCCTGGAAGGTCCCTACGAAGACGGCCCGCGCGCCGCCGTCGGCCAGCTCGCCCCAGCTGCCGCCTGCCGCCATCGGGCAGATGGCGAAGAACAGCACCGCATAGGTGATGATGTCGAACACCGAGCTGATCGGCCCCATCCACCGCATGAACGACGAGATCGAGCCGGCGTCCCAGGAGCGCGGCGAGGCGAGCACCTCGTCGTCGACGGCGTCCCAGGGCATGGCGGTGCAGGTGAGGTCGTAGACGAAGTTGAGGAAGAGTAGCTGCACGGCGCTCATCGGCAGGAAGGGCAGGAAGGCGCTGGCCACCAGCACGGAGAACACGTTGCCGAAGTTCGAGCTGGCGGTGAGCTTGACGTACTTGCTCATATTGGCGAAGGTGCGCCGCCCGCCCTCGATGCCGCGCTCGAGCACCATGAGGTCCTTCTCGAGCAGGATGATGTCGGCCGACTCCTTGGCCACGTCGGCGGCCGTGTCCACCGAGACGCCGCAGTCGGCAGCGCGCATGGCCGCGGCATCGTTGACGCCGTCGCCCATGAAGCCCACCGCATGCCCCTGCGCCTGGAGCGTCTCCACGATGCGCACTTTCTGGTCGGGGGAGAGCTTGGCGAAGACGGTCCCCTTGGCGACGACCTCGCCAAACTCCCGGTCGTCGAGCCCCTCGAGCGTAGCGCCGTCGGCCACAAGCTCGGTGGGGATGCCGATGCTCTCGCACACATGGCAGGCCACGCGCAGCGAGTCGCCGGTGAGGACCTTCGTCGCGACCCCGTGGGCCCCGAGCGCCGTGATGGCCTCGGCGGCGTCTGCCTTGGGCGGGTCGAGGAACGCCAGGTAGCCGACGAGCGTCATCTGGCTCTCGTCGTCGGTGGTGAGCGAGCCAACGCCGGCCGGGTCGTCCTTGCGCGCCACGCCCAGCACGCGCATGCCGTCGGCAGCCAGCCGATGGCCGCGCTCGAGCAGCTCGTCGCCCAGCTCGGGCGTGAGCGTATGGACGACGCCCTGGTACTCCACCTTGTCGCAGATGGAGAGGATCTCCTCGATGGCGCCCTTGGTGATCATCCGCGTGCGCCCGGCGGCATCGCCTACCACGACGCTCACACGGCGGCGCTCGTAGTCGAAGGGGAGCTCGTCCACCGCGTAGTGGTCCTCCACCAGAGCGTCGTCATCCAGGCCCGTCTCGCGATGGGCGCAGTCGATGATGGCCGTGTCGATGAGGTTGAGCATGCCCGTCTCGAAGTGGCTGTTGAGGAAGGCGTGCCGCAGCACCGTCACCGACTCGTCGCCGGCAACGTCGAGATGGCGCTCGAGCACCACGCGGTCTTCGGTGAGAGTGCCGGTCTTGTCGCAGCACAGGACGTCGATGGCGCCGAGGTTCTGCATGGCGTCGAGCCGCTTGACGATGACGCGCTCGCGCGAGAGGTCCACCGCGCCCTTGGCCAGGCACGCGGTGACGATCATCGGCAGCATCTCCGGCGTGAGGCCCACGGCCACCGAGAGCGAGAAGAGCAGGGCGTCGAGCCAGTTGCCCTTGGTGAGCGCGTTGATGGCGAACACGATGGGCACCACGACCAGCATGAGGCGGACGAGCAGGACCGAGACCTCGGCGATCCCGCGATCGTAGGCCGTCTGCTTGGCCGTGGAGGAGAGCTTCTTCGAGATAGTCCCCAGCATGGTGGACTGGCCGACGGCCACCGCGACGCCGATGCCCGTGCCCGATATCACCGTGGTGCCGAGGAAGGCGAGGTTTGCGGCCTCGAGCGGCGAGGCGGCGTCCGCGATGGGCCGGTCGTGCTTCTCCACCTGCTCGCTCTCGCCGGTGAGCGACGACTCGCCCACGAAGAGGTCGCGCGCGGCGATGAGGCGCATGTCGGCGGGGACGATGTCGCCCGCGGCCAGGTGGACGATGTCGCCGACGACGACCTCGTCCAGCGGGATCTCGCGGCGGCCCGTGCCGGCGCGCTCGACGTTGCAGGTGGTCTCGATGGACTCCGCGAGCGCCTCGGCGGCCGACTCCCCGCGCGACTCCTGCACGAAGCGCAGGGCCACCGAGACCACCACCATGCCCGCGATGAGGGCGGGCGTGGCGGGATCGGTGGAGCCGGGCGCGGCGAGGATGACGTCGGTGATGAGCGAGACGATGCCCAGCACGATGAGGATGAGGACGAACGGGTCGGCGACGCATCCCAGCAGGCGGACGATGGCCGGCGTACGCTCGGCCCCTGCCATGAGGTTCTCGCCGTGGAGCTCGCGGGAGCTCTCGACTTCGTCCGGCCCGAGGCCGCTCCTGCGCGTCGAGAGCTCGTCGAAGAGCTGCTCGTCGTCGAGCGATGCGATGTGGATGAGCCAGCTGCGCTCCAGCGTGGCGTTCTTCTGCCTGATTGCGTTCTTGGACATGGCGACCTCCCCTCCCGGCATGCGGGCGCGGTTCGGGCAGGCCATGGATGACGTGCGGGGATTGCGTTAGCGGGCGGCACCCATGGCGCTGCGTGATGCGGCGTATTTGCAACTATCGGCGTCCATGGGTCACCTCCTTCGGGTGTGCTTTCGGCAGCTACATTCTACCAAACCCACCCCACCGCAGCGCGATATGCCAAAGGGGACAGGTCTGCGTGACACTTGGGGACATTCCCCATCTGTCACATGTCTGCCGGGCGCGCGATGGCGGGATGGGGGATAATCCTCGCATCAAGAGGAGAGGAGCAATCGTGGCATCAACCAAGCAGGCTGGTGCGGGCGGGTCCACCATGTGGCGCTACGCCCGCTACCTCGTGGTTCTCGTGCTGGTCCCGTACGTTCTCGTCGCGCTGCCCATGTGCGAGCGTGCCGCCGTCGACATCTCCGAGCGCGCAGGCGACCCCAATCGGGCGACGTTCGCGTCCACGCTCTTCCTCATTATCGGCGGTCTCATCCTGCTGGGCGTTGCCTGGGTTGCCTGGCAGCGCGTGTGGGGTCCGAAGCTCCACGAGGCGCGCGGCGAGGCGACCTTCGACGTCGACGCCGACCTCGACAGCTGCAAGAAGCGCCTCTCCGGCCTCACCCCGCTCGCGGTGGGCCTCCTCGACAACCTCCACGCCGACGCTCGCGCCGCCGCGGTGGCCACGCTGCTCGACCTCGAGCGGCAGGGCATCATCCGGCTCGGAGACGAGGGGCTCGAGGTGCTCCCCGGCAAGCACGTGGCGCCGGATGGCAAGAAGACCGTCGCCAAGCGACGCACCTCCATGGAGCAGCGCATCGCCGCGCGCAGGCCGGCCGACGTGGACCCCCTCGACGACGTGCTCACGCCCGCCGAGCTCTACCTGGTGCGCAAGCTGGAGCAGGGGCCGCTCGACGAGGATCAGACGGAGGAGTGGCTGATCCTGGCCGAGGGGGACGCGCTCGCCACGCCGATGCTCAAGGCGGCCACGCAGCGGGTGGGCGGCGACCCCTGGCGTGGCGGCTGGCTGCAGAACGTCATCATCCTCGGCCTGGGCGCGGTGCTCGTCATCATGACGGTGTCGTCGCCGGCGAGCCAGGAGGCGTTCGCGGCGGCGCGTGCCGACGGCCTGGGCCTGGGACTTTCGGTGCTCACGCTCTTCGCCTCGAGCGCGTCGAACATGCGCACCCTCTTCCTGCTGAGCCTGATACTTCCCATCTTCCTCTGGATCATGCGCGGGGTGCTGCTCGCCAAGGCCGAGCGCGACGCGGAGGGCCCGGGCGCGAGCACGACCTGCATGCGCAGCCGTCGCGGCACGGCGGCGCTGCCCCTGCTCGACGGTCTCAAGGGTTGTCTGCGCAGCTACGAGGGTCTTTCGGACGAGCAGCGGGACAAGCTGGCCTCATGGGAGGAGCTGCCCGCGATTTCGTACATGCTCACGGGCGATTCGCCGGCAACGGCCGACCTCATCGAGCGCGCCGGCCTCAGCTCCGCCTGGCCCGACGTCCTGGGAATGTGATAGTCGGCCTGCCCCTTGCGCGTGACACTTGGGGACTGTCCCCATCTGTCACGCGAGGCGGACCTCGCTAGCCGGCGAGGGCGGAGGCGATCTGCGCGCCGAGGGCGACGTTGTTGAAGACCAGCTGGATGTTTGAGTCGAGGCTGTCGTTGCCGGTGATCTCGGCGATGCGCGCCAGCAGGAAGGGCGTGGTCTCCTTGCCGTGGATGCCACGCTCGTCGCACTCGGCCAGCGCCTGCTCGATCACCTCGTCGATGCGCGCCTTGTCCATGGAGTATTCCTCGGGGATGGGGTTGGTGACGAGCATGCCGCCGGGGTATCCCATCGAGCGCTGGGCGGCGAAGATGGCCGCGAGCTCGGCGGGCGTGTCCACGCGATAGTCGACGCCGAAGCCGCTCTGCCTCGTGTAGAAGGCCGGCAGCTCGTCGGTGCCATAGCCCAGCACCGGCACGCCCTTGGTCTCCAGGTACTCGAGCGTGAGCCCGAGGTCGAGGATCGACTTCGCGCCCGCGCACACCACCATCACCGGCGTCTCCGCGAGCTCCTCGAGGTCGGCCGAGATGTCCATCGTGGTCTCGGCGCCCCGGTGGACGCCGCCGATGCCGCCGGTGGAGAACACCGAGATGCCCGCCAGCGCCGCGATGATCATCGTCGCCGCCACGGTGGTGGCGCCGTCCTGCTTGCGCGCCACCAGCACCGGGAGGTCGCGTCGGCTCGCCTTGATCACCTCGCGACCGCGCCGTCCCAGGTAGTCGATCTCGTCGGGCGTGAGGCCGGCGCGCAGCTTGCCGCCGATCACGGCCACCGTGGCGGGCACGGCGCCGTTCTCGCGCACGATGCGCTCCACCTCGAGAGCCGTCTCCACGTTCTGCGGATAGGGCATGCCGTGGCTGATGATGGTGGACTCCAGCGCCACCACCGGCTTCCCGGCCGCCAGTGCCTCGGCGACCTCCGCCGACATCTCCAGGTGCTCGTTCAGGTTCCGCTCGTTCAGGCTCATTTGATTCCTCCCATTCGCTCGACGAGTGCCGCCGCGCTCATCGCGGGACTCACCGTCTGATCACTCTCAATGCAGATGGCCGCGGCCGCCAGCCCGGCGCGCCCGGCATCCACAAGCTCCATGCCCTCGAGGTGGGCCCAGATGAGCCCGGCCATCATGGCGTCACCCGCCCCCGTGGCGTTCGCCACCGTGCCCGGCGCCCGACCCAGACGCACCACCACGTCGCCTTGCGCGCACACGAGGCCCTTCGCCCCATGCGACACGAACGCCCGCTCGAGGCCCGTCTCCAGCAGCTTGCGCGCCGCGTCCTCGGGCTCGGCGCAGCCGGTGAGGAACTCCGCCTCGATGTGGTTGGGCTTGAGGCTGTGCAACCGTCCGATCACGCCCTGCAGGCGCGGCGCCTTCGCGCAGGAGATGGGGTCGGAGAAGATGGGGACGCTCACGTGGTCGCAGATCCAGGACAGCACCTCGGGCTCGAGGTTCGCATCCACGACGCACACCTGCGCGCCTTGGATGAGGTCGAGCCGCTCCTCGATGCGCTCGCGGGTGATCTGGGAGACGATGTCCATGTCGTTGATGGCCACCTGCATCTCGCCGTCCGCATCCATTATGTAGAGGTAGGTGGACGTGGCCGCGCCGTTCACGCGAAACGAGTGCTCCATGTGGATGCCGGCGTCGAGGCAGCCGCGCGTGAGCTCGTCGGCCAGCGCGTCCTCGCCAAACGGCGCGACGAGGTGGACCTCGCATCCCAGGAGCGCCAGGTTGTGGGCGATGTTTCGCCCCACCCCGCCATACGACATGCGGACCGTGCCCAGGTTGGAATCGTGGGCGACGAGCGCACCGCCCGCCTTGCCGGCGATGTCCATGTTCGCGGCGCCTATGACGACGACGTATGAGGCAGGGTCATGCATGGCTTCCTCCTGGCTAACAGTATCGCACGTGAGGCGGCAGGTGCGCGTTGGCAGGGGCGGGCGGGGGCGGCTAACGCGCACTTGCGGGGCGATTTCGGCGACGGCGGGCCCCTGACCGGGCACGGGGGAGCGCAGGTGCGCGTTGGCGGGGGCGGGCGGGGGCGGCTAACGCGCACTTGCGGCATCGTCGTCGGCAGGCCGGCACGTCTGTCGAGACGGTCGTGGGGCCTGCCCGCAATTTGGGTATCATCGTCGGTGTCAAACGTGAAGGAACGCCATCCCATTACAGGAGGTAGCTTATGGCAAAGCGCGTGTTCGTCGTGGTGCTCGACAGCTTCGGCTGCGGCGAGGCACCCGACGCCGCCGCATGGGGCGACGAGGGATCGAATACCCTGTGCGCCTGCGGCACCAGCCCCAAGATGAACATCCCCAACATGACCCGCCTCGGCCTGTGCAACGTCGAGGGCGCGCTCGACTCGCCCTACGAGCACTCGCTCGCCCCGGTCGACCATCCGGAGGGCGCCTTCGCGCGCATGCAGGAGGCCTCGGCCGGCAAGGACACCACCGTCGGCCACTGGGAGATGGCGGGCGTCCTCTCGCCCAAGCCGTTCCCCACCTATCCTGACGGCTTCCCGCCCGAGGTCATCGAGGCCTTCGAGAAGGCCACCGGACGCAAAGCCCTCTGCAACAAGCCCTACTCGGGCACGCAGGTCATCCACGACTACGGCCGCGAGCACCTCGAGACGGGCGCGCTCATCGTCTACACCTCGGCCGACTCCGTCTTCCAGATTGCCGCGCACGAGGACCTCGTCCCGCCCGAGCAGCTCTACGAGTACTGCCGCCAGGCGCGCGAGATCCTCGCGGGCGAGCACGGCGTCGCCCGCGTCATCGCCCGCCCGTTCATCGGCGAGTGGCCCAATTTCGAGCGCACCTTCAACCGCCACGACTTCTCCCTCGAGCCCACCGGCCCCACCATGCTCGACGTCCTCAAGGAGCAGGGCAAGGACGTGCTCTCGGTGGGCAAGATCTGGGACATCTTCGCCCATCGCGGCATGACCGACCACGTGCTCACCGCCGGCAACGCCGATGGCATCGAGCGCACCATCGAATGGATGGACCGCGACTTCGAGGGCCTCTGCTTCACCAACCTGGTGGACACCGACATGATCTACGGCCACCGAAACGATGCGGACGGCTATGCCGAGGCCATCTCCTACTTCGACGCCAAGCTCGACGAGATGCTGCCGAAGCTGCGCGATGACGACCTGCTCATGATCACGGCCGACCACGGCTGCGACCCCGTCACCCCGTCGACCGACCACTCGCGCGAGTACGTCCCCTGGCTCATCGTGGGCCCCAAGGTGCGCTCCGGCGTCGACCTGGGCACGCTCCCCACCTTCGCGGACATGGCCGAGACCATCCTGGAGTACCTGGGCGCCCCGCAGCTGGGCGTGGGCCAGTCGCATCTACACGAGATTTTGGAGGGATAGCATGGCAACACCGCACAACGCAGCCAAGAAGGGCCAGATTGCCAAGGTCGTCCTCATGCCGGGCGACCCGCTGCGCGCCAAGTACGTGGCCGACAACTACCTCGAGGACGTCAAGCAGTTCAACGAGGTGCGCAACATGTTCGGCTTCACCGGCACCTACGAGGGCACGCGCATCTCGGTGATGGGGTCGGGCATGGGCATCCCCTCCATCGGCATCTACTCGTGGGAGCTCTTCCACAACTACGACGTCGACGCCATCATCCGCATCGGCACGGCGGGCGGCCTGGGCGACGAGGTCCAGCTGCGCGACGTCGTCATCGCGCAGGGCGCCTCCACCGACTCAAACTTCGCGAGCCAGTTCGACCTGCCGGGCACCTTCGCGCCCCTCGCCGATTTCGACCTCCTGCGCAAGGCCGTCGACGCGGGCGAGCAGCTGGGCGTCAACGTTCGCGTGGGCAACATCGTCTCGAGCGACGTCTTCTACTGCCCCGACGACTGGCACAAGCGCTGGGCGGACATGGGCTGCCTGGCCGTCGAGATGGAGTCGGCCGGCCTCTACATGAACGCTGCGGCCGCCGGCAAGCGTGCGCTGGGCATCTTCACCATCTCCGACATCCCGATGCGCGGCGAGAGCCTGCCCGCCGAGGAGCGCCAGACGAGCTTCACTCAGATGATGGAGGTCGCGCTCGCCACTGCGGTGGCATCCCAGCGCGATTAGCTGATAGAAAGGTCGCGCTCGCCGCTGCGGTGGCATCCCAGCGCGATTAGCTGATAGAATCTGCTTATTGTTGAAAAGGCGGCTTGCCGCCGAGGCGGGTGGGCATGGGCCACCCGGAAGGAGAGAAAGGGTATGCCAATGAACACCAAGATGACCCGTCGCGCGTTCGCGTTCTCGATGGGCACCGCTGCCATGGCGGCTCTCGCCGGCTGCGGTGGCGCTCCGGCTGCCAGCGACGATGCCGCTGACGCCGCTGACACCGAGGCCGACGCCGGGGACAGCGCCGATGCGGGCACCGGCCACAAGGTCGAGATGGTCACCGACGTGGGCGGCGTCAACGACCAGTCGTTCAACGAGCTCTCCTGGGCCGGCATGCAGGTGCTCGGCAGCGAGCACGGCTACGACGTGGCCTACCTCGAGTCCAAGCAGGACTCCGACTACAAGACCAACCTCGACAAGGCCGTCGACGATGGCTCCGAGCTCGTCTGGGGCGTTGGCTTCCTGATGGGCGATGCCATGCTCGAGGCCGCCGAGACCTATCCGGATGTGAAGTTCGCCATCATCGACAACACCTATGCCGACAATCCCGCCAACCTCACGGGCGTGGCCTTCAAGCAGGAGGAGTGCTCCTTCGCCGTCGGCTACATCGCAGCCCGCATGAGCAAGGCCGGCAAGGTCGGCTTCATCGGCGGCATCGACTCCGAGGTCATGCAGCAGTTCGAGCAGGGCTACTACGCCGGCATCGAGTACGCCAACAAGGAGAAGGGTCTCTCCGTCACCTACGAGGGCCAGTGGACCGACTCCTTCTCCGATGCGGCGCTGGGCAAGTCCACCGCCGAGAAGCAGATCGCCAATGGCTGCGATGTCATCTACCACGCCGCCGGCGGCGTTGGCGCTGGCATGATCGAGGCCTGCAAGGAGGCCGGCATCTGGGCCATCGGCGTCGACCAGGATCAGTCCTTCCTCGCCCCCGACACCGTGATCACCTCGGCGCTCAAGCGCGTCGACCAGGCCATCATCAACATCTCCACCGGCCTGCTCGAGGGCGACCTCAAGGGCGGCGAAAACATCACCCTGGGCGCTGCCGAGGATGCCGTGGGCATTGCTCCCACGCACGACCTGCTCCCCGACGAGATCTACAACGATGCCCTCGCGGTCATCGAGAAGATCAAGGAGGGCGAGATCGTCGTTCCCAAGAGCGCCGACGAGCTCAAGACCTACGTCGCAGGTCTCTAGGCTCACTCGCCTAAAACTGGCGCCCGCGCGCCTATAGGGTCTTCCATGAGGGGCACCTCGAAAGGGGTGCTCCTCTATTATGAGAAGGTCTATGCGGCAAGGTCACGAACGCAAGGGAGGTGGCACGTGGAGGTCTCTCCAGATTATGCGGTGCAGATGCACGGCATCACCAAGATCTTCGGCTCGTTCACGGCGCTCAATGCCGTCGACCTCGATGTCAAGCGTCAGAGCGTCCATGCCATTCTGGGCGAGAACGGAGCGGGCAAGACCACGCTCATGAACATTCTCTACGGCCTGTACCAGGCCGAGGCGGGAGACATCTACCTCGGCGGCGAGAAGGTGGACATCGCGACGCCAACCGACGCCATCAAGCTCGGCATCGGCATGGTCCACCAGCACTTCATGCTGGTGGAGAACTTCACCGTCACCGAGAACATCATCCTGGGCGACGAGGTGTGCGGCGCCGCCGGCGTCCTCGACATGGGCAAGGCCCGCCAGGAGGTGGCCCATCTCGTCGAGGAGTATGGCTTCGAGGTTGATCCGGACGCCAAGATCGAGGACATCTCGGTGGGCATGCAGCAGCGCGTCGAGATTCTGAAGGCCCTCTACCGCGGCGCCGACACGCTCATCCTCGATGAGCCCACGGCCGTGCTCACCCCGCAGGAGATCGAGAAGCTCGTCGAGATCATGCGCGACCTGGTGGCCAAGGGCAAGACGATCATCATCATCACCCACAAGCTCAAGGAGATCATGAACTCGGCCGACGAGTGCTCCATCATCCGGCGCGGCGAGTACATGGGCACGGTGGACGTGTCGAAGACCTCCGAGACCGAGCTCGCGAGCCTCATGGTGGGACGCAACGTGAACCTCACCGTCGAGAAGACCAAGGCCGAGCCGGGCGAGGTGGTGCTCTCGATCAAGGGCCTCACCGTGCCCGACGAGCGCGAGATCGACCAGGTGCGCAATCTCGACCTCGAGGTGCGCGCGGGCGAGATCGTCGGCATTGCCGGCATCGACGGCAATGGCCAGAAGGAGCTCGTGGACGCCATCTGCAACCTGGTGAGGTGCAGCTCTGGCACCATCGAGGTCAAGGGCGCCCAGATCCAGAACACCACCCCGCGCAACACCATCGAGCACTCCGTCTCCACGATTCCCTCCGACCGCCATCGCTGGGGATTGGTCCTGCCGTTCACGGTGGGGGAGAACGCCGTGCTCGAGCGCCATGGCGAGGATTCCTTCGGCAGCGGCGTGATGCTCGACTACGCCAGGGTCAACGATTTCACGCGCGGCCTCATCGAGCGCTTCGACATCCGCCCGGCAGGCTGCGAGACCCAGCCGGCGCGCGGCCTCTCCGGCGGCAACCAGCAGAAGGTGATCATCGCGCGCGAGGTCTCGAGCGAGCCGGACGTCCTCATCGCCTTCCAGCCCACGCGCGGCCTCGACGTCGGCGCCATCGAGTTCGTCCACAAGGCGCTGCTCGAGGCCCGCGACAAGGGAACGGCGGTGCTGCTCATCTCCTTCGAGCTCGACGAGGTGATGGACGTCTCGGACACCATCGCCGTCATCTACCACGGCCAAATCGTGGGCACCTTCGAGCAGGGGACGGTCGATGAGGAGCAGCTTGGCCTGCTCATGGCAGGAGGTGGTGCGCAGTGAGCGCCCTCACCAAGATCCTTCGCAAGCCGCTCGCCTCCGCCCTCGCGGCAATCCTGGTGGGATTCGCCGTCGCGTCGGTGGTGCTGGCTGCAGCGGGATACTCTCCCATCGACTCGTTCGCGGCCCTGCTCCAGGGCTCCTTCGGCAAGCCCAAGTACATCGTCAACGTCCTCATCAAAGCGACGCCGATCCTGCTCACGGGTGTGGGCGTCTCCTTCGCCTTCCAGACGGGGCTCTTCAACATCGGCGCCGAGGGGCAGTACATCTTCGGCACCATCCTCTCCACCATCGTGGGATACCTCTTCAACTTCCCGCCCATCATCCAGATTCCCCTGGTGCTGGGCGCGGGAATCCTGGGCGGCGTGGCGCTTGGCGCCTTCATCGGATTCCTCAAGGCCCGCTTCGGCATCCACGAGGTCATCACCTCGATCATGACCAACTGGATCATGCTCTACCTCTGCAACTTCGTGGTGCAGACCGACCTGTTCCACAAGCCAAACTCGGGAACCACCTATCCCATCAACCCCTCGGGCTTCACGATGATCCTCCCCAATTGGAAGAAGTCGGAGGCGGGCATGGCTGCGCTCGACAACGTCCCCTGGCTCAAGGAGATCATGCTGCGCACCGACATCAACTTCGGCTTCCTCATCGCCGTGATCGTGGCCATCGTCGCGGGCATCCTGCTCTCGCGCACCAAGTTGGGCTATGAGCTGCGCGCCGTGGGCCACAACCGCGACGCCGCGCGCTTCGCGGGCATCAATGTCGACCGTGGCCTCGTCACCTGCATGGCCATCTCCGGCGGCATCTGCGGCCTTGCGGGCGCCCTCAACATCACCGGCATCTCCCCGCATGCCATTGCGACGCTGGCGGCGATGGAGGGCTATGGCTTCAACGGCCTCTCGGTGGCCTTCATCGCGGGATGCTCCTGCGTCGGCTGCATCCCGTCGAGCATCCTGTTTGCCTCGCTCATCTACGGCGGCATGACGATCCAGCAGACGGTGGGCGCGCCCTCCAACATCATCAACATCATGATCGGCACGATCGTGTTCTTCACGGCGCTCCCCGGCATCACCAACGCCATCGCCGATTGGCTGGACAAGCGCAACCGGAGCGAGAAGGACCTGCTCCACACCAAGGACGGCACGGCTTTGCCCTCGACGGAAAAGGAGGCCTAGCCATGACGACAGCCATCCTGCTCATAGGCATCACCCTGAGCTACTCCACCCCGCTCATCTACGGCGCCCTGGGAGGCGTGATCTCCGAGTGCGCCGGCGTCACCAACATCGGCATCGAGGGCATGATGGTGATCGGCGCCGTCACCGCGGCCATCACGAGCTACTTCACGGGCAATCCCTGGCTCGCCTTTGTGGCGGCGGGGCTTGCGGGCGCTGCCGTGGCCGCGCTCCACGCGATCGCCTCGGTCGTATTCGCGGCCGACCAAACCGTCTCCGGCGTCGCCATCAACCTGCTGGCACCCGGCATCGCGCTCTTCATGTGCCAGCGCCTCTTCGAGGGCGCGGCGATGACCCCCATCGCCACCAAGCTGCCCAAGATCTTCCCCGAGGGCAGCCTCGCGGGCACGGATTACGCCAACCTCAACCTCAACGTGACCACGGTGCTCGCGCTGGTGCTCACCGTGCTCGTGTGGTTCGTGCTCTACAAGACCAAGTGGGGCCTGCGCGTGAGGGCCGTGGGCGAGCACCCGGCGGCTGCCGACACCCTGGGCATCGACGTTTACAAGGTGCGCATCGCCTGCGTGCTCATCTCCGGGGCCTTCGCCGGCCTCGGCGGCGCGTCGATGACCATCGCCGTCATCTCGCAGTTCACCCAGACGGCCATCTCCGGCCACGGCTTCATCGCGCTCGCCGCGGTGATCTTCGGCAAGTGGACGCCGCAGGGCGCCTATGGGGCCTGCCTGCTGTTCGGCCTCACCAAGGCGCTCACCGTCATCCTGGGCGGCGGCGTGGTCCCCATCCCCAGCCAGATCCTGGCCATGCTGCCCTACGCCATGACCATCGTCGTGCTGCTGCTCTTCGTGGGACGTTCGGTGGCGCCCAAGGCCGATGGCGTGCCCTACATAAAGGGCAGCAGGTAGAGACGGCACGCGCGAACGCACCAATCGGGGCAGCTGCTCGCGGCTGCCCCGTGCGCTTTTCGAGTAAGGAGACGAGATGAACGATTCCGAACTGGTGGCCTTGGCGCTCGAGGCGCGCGAGCGGGCCTACGTACCCTATTCGCACTGGTCGGTGGGGGCGGCGCTGCTCGATGACGAGGGGCGCGTGTGGCAGGGCTGCAACATCGAGAACGCGGCCTACACGCCCTCGAATTGTGCCGAGCGCACGGCCTTCTTCAAGGCCATCTCCGAGGGAGCCACCACCTTCGCCGCCATCGCCGTGGTGGGAGGTCCGGAGGGCCAGCCCACGCGCGGCTACTGCGCTCCCTGCGGCGTGTGCCGCCAGGTGATGCGCGAGTTCTGCGACAAGGACAGCTTCCGCGTCATCCTGGGCGACTCCGTGCTCGAGCCCAAGCCCTACCTGCTGCGCGACATCCTGCCGGAGAGCTTCGGCCCCGAGGACCTGGGCTTCGCCGCGCCCCAGGGAGCGTGAGCGCCATGAGGATGTTCGACGTCATCGAGGCCAAGCGCGACGGCGCCGTCCTCTCCGACGAGGAGATCCGCTTCTTCGTGGAGGGCGTTGCCACGGGCGAGATCCCCGACTACCAGGCCGCGGCCCTCTGCATGGCCATCTACCTCAACGGCATGAACGCCCACGAGACGGCGACGCTCACGCTGGCGATGGCCGCCTCGGGAGATCAGGTCGACCTCTCGCCCATACCCGGCATCAAGGTGGACAAGCACTCGACGGGCGGCGTGGGCGACAAGACCACGCTCGTCGTGGCGCCGCTGGTGGCGTCGCTGGGGGTGCCGGTGGCCAAGATGAGCGGGCGCGGGCTGGGACACACCGGTGGGACCCTCGACAAGCTCGAGGCCATCCCCGGCTTCTCGACGGCGCTCGACCGCGAGCGCTTCTTCGAGGTGGTGAACACCGTTGGCTGCGCCGTCATCGGCCAGACGGGCAACCTCTGCCCGGCCGACAAGCAGCTCTACGCGCTGCGCGATGTGACGGCCACGATCGACTCGATCCCGCTCATCGCGAGCTCCATCATGAGCAAGAAGATCGCCGCCGGCGCCGACGCCATACTTCTGGACGTGAAGTGCGGCAGCGGTGCCTTCATGAAGACGCCCGAGCAGGCCATCGAGCTGGCGAAGGCGATGGTGTCGATCGGCGAGGAGGTGGGTCGCACCACCGTCGCCCTTATCACCGACATGGACCGCCCCCTCGGCAAGGCCATCGGCAACGCGCTCGAGGTCGTGGAGGCCGTGCGCGTGCTCGAGGGCAGGGGAGCCGAGGACCTCACGGCCGTGTGCGTCGAGCTGGCCGCGAACATGCTGAGCCTGGCCGGCAAAGGGGATCTGGTGGCGTGCCGTTCGCTGGCCGAGCGTCAGATCGAAAACGGCGAGGGCCTCGCGAAGCTCCTCCAGATGGTGGAGGCCCAGGGCGGCAACCCACATTCGCTGGAGGACTTCTCGCTGCTGCCGCAGCCGGGGCTCATGCGCGAGGTGCGCAGTGCCCGCTCCGGGCGCGTGTTCTCGATGAACACCGAGCGCTGCGGCATCGCGAGCGTAGCTCTGGGCGGTGGGCGCATCCGCAAGGAGGACGGCATCGACTACGCGGCCGGCATCGTGCTCGAGCGCAAGACGGGTGACCGCGTGGAGGTGGGGGAGACCCTGGCGCGCATATATGCTGCCGACGAGGACCATCTCGACGAGGGTGAGCGCCTGCTGGCCAGCGCCTACGAGATCCGCGATGAGAAGCCGGCCGAGCTGCCGCACTTCTTCGCCCGCGTCTCCTCCTCCGGCATCGACCGCTACTGATCCTGGGAATATGACACTTTGGGGACAGGTAGCTTGTCTCATGTCAGGTGTCGTCCTGAGCGGAGCGCCGAAGGCGCGTAGTCGAAGGACCTCGCCCTTTACCGCGGGGATCCTTCGACTCGCTTCGCTCGCTCAGGATGACACCTGAGACAAGCTACCTGTCCCCTTGTCTCATGGCAGTCACTCCTTACAGGTGAGGAGGGCGCGCATCGCCTCCACCCAGCCGTCCGTCGACGGCAGGCGCGACACCACGGCGTTGTCGTAGCGCGCGAGCTCGACCTCGGCCATGGGATGCGAGAGCCCGTTGCTCATGAAGAGGAAAAGGCCGCATGCCTCGGCGATCTCGCAGTCGGCGGGGGAGTCGCCGGCGCCCAGCACTTCGTCGCGGTTCCAGCCCTTGAGGCGCATGTACTCGGCGATGCCCGTTCCCTTGGTGAGGCCGCGCGGCATGATGTGGTAGGTGTGGACGCCCTGGGGATGGTCCATGTCGACGTCGACCATCGTCGTCGACCCGTTCATCTTGCTCACATACCCGTTGTCGGCCACGTAGAGCGGCAGCGGGAAGGAGTCGAGCACCTGCTGGATCTCGTCGTCCGGCACGCGCCCGCGCATCGCCACCGTCACCTCGCGATACTCGAACCCCACGTAGTTGTCGTGATAGGTCTCGATGTCACCCGGCCAGTGCTCGAGGATCTCGTCGATGACGCCGGTCTCGCAGATCCAGTCGTGCGGCGTGCGCACGGAGGCCGGGTCGTACTCCATCTCGCCGGTGAAGTAGCACCACTCGGGCTGGCTCGACTGCCGCGTGCACAGCAGCCCGCCCATCTCGGCGATCCAGCCGGGAAGCCCCAGGATGCGCGCGTCCTCGAAGAGCATCGAGCGGTTGCGCCCCGAGGTGGGGACCACCTGCACGCCGGCCTGCTGCAGCTCCACGAGCACCTGCACGAGCTCGGCCGAGGGCGTGCCGTCGGAGCGCACGGTGGCCTTGGCGCCGGTGAGCATGGTGCCGTCGGCATCGGAGAAGACGTACTTGATGTTGCGCAGTCGCTCGGCCAGCTCGCCCGTCGGGCGCTCGGGGAAGGTCTGCCAGGACATGGTTCTCCTCTCGTCGGCGCCCGGACAGGCGGCGCTATTCCTTCGTCAGGTGACGGTACATCGCGCGGGTGAACACGTCACCGTCGGGCACCATCTCGGGGTACTCGTCGCCCACGTGCTGGCGCGTCTCGTCGCCCTTGGCGAGCAGGCACACCAGGCTGGGCTTGCCACTCTCGATGGCCACGTCGACGGCGTGCTCGATGGCCTTCTCGCGATCCTCGATGACGAGGTAGTCCTGGCCTTCGGGCGTGGCCGCCGCCATCTCGGCGCAGATGTCGGCCACGCGCTCGTGGGCGGGGTCCTCCTCGGTGTAGATGAGGAGGTCGCACCACTTGGCGGCCTCCTGCGGCAGCTCCACGCGGCGCTCCTTGGCCTTGTCGCCCGCCGCGCCGAACACGGCGATCAGCTGCCTGCCCGGGAATTCCTTCGCCATCGAGGAGAAGAAGCGCTGGAAGGAGAGCTTGTTGTGCGCGTAGTCGACGATGCCCACCACCTGCTCGGTGGACGCCGCGACGATCTCCATGCGCCCCGGGACCCGCGCGGTGGCGAGGGCGTCTGCCGCCTGCATGCGGTTAATGCCGAGGATGTCGGCGGCGGCCAGGGCGGCAAGCGCGTTGTCGACGTTGAAGAGGCCGCTCATCCCCACCGTCACCGGCATCTCCCAGCTGGGCCCGTGGGCGTCGAAGCGGATGAAGCCGAAGCCCGGCTCGATGTTCGATGCCCAGTAGTCGGCCGAGGAATCCGTCGACGAGAACGTCACCAGGCGCTCGCAGGCCTCGGCGGCCTTGAGCACGCGCTCGCGCTCGTCGGTGTCGAGATTCACCACCGCGACCTTCGCCTGCTCGAAGATGCGCAGCTTGGAGGCGAAGTAGTCCTCGAAATCCGGGTGCTCGATGGGGGAGATGTGGTCGCGACCGATGTTGAGGAACACGGCGACGTCCAGGTGCAGGTCGAGCACGCGGTCGTACTTGAGACCCTGGCTCGACACCTCCATCACCATGTGGCCGAGGCCCTTCTCGCGGACGTTGGCGAGATGGCGCCAGAGCTCGGGCGCCTCGGGCGTGGTGTTGTGGCTCTCGAAGCTCTCGATGCCGTCGTAGGTGTCGATGGAGCCCATCACGCCGGTGTGCTCGTAGGGCTCGTTGCCGTCGATCATGCCGCGCAGCATGTAGGCGACGGTGGACTTGCCCTTGGTGCCCGTGATGCCGGCGATGCGGACGTCGCGATCGGGATGTCCCCACGCCTCGGCGGAGACGAGGCCCATCGCGCGGCGGACATTGGAGCTCACGAGGGCGGGCGTGCCGGGGGCCGTCTCGGCCAGCTCGGCGGCGTGCTCCTCATCGCAGAGGTAGCAGGTGGCACCCGCCTCGAGCGCCTTGCTCAGGAACTCCGGCCGGAAGGCGACGCCCTTGCAGCAGAAGATGTTGCCGGCGCGAACGTCGCGCGAGTCGCAGGCCGCACCTGTCACCTGCGGATTGCCCTCGCCCGCGGTCGACGTGAGAATGCCGTCTTCCTCGAGCAGCTGGGCGAGCTTGGAGAAGTTTGTGGGTGCGTGCTTCGTGGTATCCATGCCGTCCAGTATATGGGAGATGGGCCGCCCAGCGGATGGGGCCTCCTGCCCTTCCAGCTAACCAACATCCCGTTGGTGGTTTCGGGCCCACTGGCCCCCTGACCGGGTCGGCGGCAGACGCTTTGTTGGTTGGTGACCTTGCCGTCCCATCGTCAACCAACATCGCGTCGGTGGTTTCGGGCCGGATGGCCCCCTGACCGGGTCGGCGGCAGACGCTTTGTTGGTTGGCGCCGGTGCCGTCCCACCCACCATCTATGGGATACCATGGGGACGACAAAGCTGAAAGGCGGAGAACATGGGAAAGCAGGGCCAGCAGCACGTCATCCCCACCCACATCGAGGTGCGCGGCGCGCGCGTCCACAACCTCAAGAACATCGACGTCGAGGTCCCGCTCAACGAGATCGTCGGCATCGCCGGCGTCTCGGGCTCGGGCAAGAGCTCGCTCGCGCTCGGCGTCCTCTACGCGGAAGGGTCGAGCCGCTACATGGACGCGCTCTCCACCTACACGCGCCGCCGCATCTCGCAGGCCGGCCGCACGCAGGTTGACGAGGTGCTGCACGTGCCTGCGGCCCTGGCCCTGCGCCAGCGGCCCACCGTCCCCGGCGTGCGCTCCACCTTCGGCACGTCCACCGAGCTCCTCAACCACCTGCGCCTGCTCTTCAGCCGCGTGGGCTCGCACGTCTGTCCCAACGGCCACCGCGTCCCGGCGAGCATGGCCGTGGCGCTCGAGCAGGACATCGTCTGCCCCGAGTGCGGCGTCTCGTTCATGGGGCCGGGCGCCGAGGCCCTCGCCTTCAATTCCGAGGGCGCCTGCCCCGAGTGCGCGGGCACCGGCACTGTCCGCCAGGTGGACGAGTCGACGCTCGTGCCCGACGAGTCGAAGACGATCGACGAGGGCGCCGTCACCCCCTGGGGCCACCTCATGTGGTCGCTGATGAAGGACATTGCGCGGCAGGCGGGCGTGCGCACCGACGTTCCCTACCGCGACCTCACCGACGAGGAGCGCGAGTTCGTGCTGCACGGCGCGCCCGACAAGTACCATCTGCTCTACCACAACGAGAAGACGGGCACCGCCGGCGAGATGGACTTCACTTACTACTCGGCGCGCGCCTCGGTGGAAAACGCGCTGGCCAAGGTGAAGGACGAGAAAGGGCTCAAGCGCGTGGCCCGCTACCTCTCCGAGCAGCCCTGCCCGCACTGCGAGGGCACGCGCCTCTCCCAGGCTGCGCGTGCGCCCGAGATCCGCGGCATCAATCTCGCGCAGGCAACAGCGATGACGCTGGACGAGCTCGCCGTGTGGGTTGACGGCGCCGCTGACGCCGTGCCGGACGAGGTGCGCGCCATGGCCGAGACCATCGTCGCCGAGATGCGCGAGCCTATGGAACGCCTGCAGCAGCTGGGGCTGGGCTACCTCTCGCTCGACCGCGCGAGCTCCACGCTCTCGACCGGCGAGCGGCAGCGCGTGCAGCTGGCGCGTTCGGTGAGAAACCGCACGACCGGCGTGCTCTACGTGCTCGACGAGCCCTCCATCGGCCTGCACCCGGCCAACGTGGACGGCCTGCTCGGCGTCATGGACGACCTCATCGAGGACGGGAACTCCGTGGTGGTGGTCGACCACGAGGTGGCCGCGCTGCGCCATGCCGACACCATCATCGAGGTGGGGCCGGGCAGCGGCGCCGACGGCGGGACGATCATCGCCCAGGGGACGGTGGACGAGGTGGCCGCCTCTCCCGACTCGCGCATCGGCGGCTTCCTCTCCGGGGAGCGGCGCATCCAGGCGCGGCCGCGTGCGCTCGAGCAGGAGATGTTCGACGAGGGAGCCATCTTCCTCGAGACCGACCAAATCCACACCGTCCGCCCGATGGAGGTGACGGTGCCGCGCGGTAGGCTGGTGTGCGTCACCGGCGTGTCCGGCTCGGGCAAGACGACGCTCGTGCTGGAGAGTCTCATCCCCGCTCTGCAGGCGGCCCTGTCCGGCGAGCGCGTGCCGGCCCACGTGCGCGCGGTGGATGCCGAGTGGCTGCGTCGCGTGAACCTCATCGACTCGACGCCCATCGGCGCGAACGTGCGCTCCACGGTGGGCACCTATTCGGGCGTCCTCGACGACCTACGCCGCACGTTCGCCCAGACCACCGACGCCAAGGCGCTCGGCCTCAAGGCGGGCGACTTCTCCTACAACACCGGCTCGTTGAGGTGCCCCACCTGCGATGGCACGGGCTCCATCTCGCTCGACGTGCAATTCCTGCCCGACGTCGACATCGAGTGTCCCGATTGCCACGGCAGCCGCTATGCGCCCGAGGCCTGGGCGATTCGCCGGCACACCGTCCGCCTGCCGAACGGCGAGAAGGGCGATTACGTGAGCCTGCCCGAGCTCATGGCGATGACGGTGGACCAGGCACGCGCAAAGGTGAGGACGCTCAAGCGTGCCGTCGCCAAGCTCGACATCCTGCACGACCTGGGGCTGGGTTACCTCACGCTGGGGGAGGCAACGCCGGCGCTCTCGGGTGGCGAGGCGCAGCGGCTCAAGCTCTCGAGCGAGATCGGGCGCGACCAGGCCGACGCCCTCTTCGTGTTTGACGAGCCGACGATTGGCCTGCATCCGCTGGACGTGGAGACGCTCCTGGGTGTGCTGCAGGGGCTCGTCGACCATGGGGCGACGGTGGTGGTGATCGAGCACGACCTGGACGTGATCGCCAATGCCGACTGGGTGATCGACCTGGGGCCCGGCGGCGGCGAGGCGGGCGGGCGCATCGTGTGCGCGGGGACGCCGGAGGACGTTGCGGCGTGCGCGGAGTCCGTCACCGGGCGGTACCTGGCGCGGGTGCTGTGATACACTTCACACGCTGCGGCGAGTGACGTCGTGGCGGAGTTGGGCGATTGGCGCAGTGGCTAGCGCAGGAGCTTTTCACGCTCAAGGCCGGGGGTTCGAATCCCTCATCGCCCACCATCTTGTCTTTAGCGGTTTATGGCTCCCTTCTGGCGTGCGCTTCGCGAAACGCCTGAAGGGAGCCATAAACCTAAACACGACGGTTGTCGGATTCCACGTGGGGGAAATGGTGTGCGCTTCGCGAAACGCCTGAAGGGAGCCATAAACCTAAACACGACGGTTGTCGGATTCCACGTGGGGAAACAACCAACGAAACAACCAGCAAAGCGCCAGCCGCCAGCCCGGTCAGGGGCCCATCCGGCCCGAAACCGGCGACG
>CACZNT010000057.1 GCA_902782635.1 uncultured Coriobacteriaceae bacterium | reverse complement strand
GCTCTCTCCCTGCCAGGTCAAGGTGCTCCCCGTCTCCGAGACGACGCGCGCCTACGCCAAGGAGGTTGGCGACGAGCTGCGCGCGGCCGGCGTGCGCGTGAAGGTGGACGAGCGCGACGAGAAGATCGGCTACAAGATTCGCGAGGCTCGCGGCGTCGACCGCGTCCCCTACATGCTGATTCTCGGTGAGAAGGAGGCGGAGGGCGGCTACATCTCGGTGCGCGACCGCACGAACGAGACGCACGAGGCCCAGCTCGCCGACTTCATTGCCGACATCACGGCGGAGATCTCCGAGCGCAGGTAGCCCGAGGTGGGGGAGAGCTCGACGAACCCGACGGCGCTGCTCGGCAGGCGGCTCGGGGCGGCGCACGGCTGGATCGTGCGCGCTCGGGGCGCTGACGAGGTGGTTGACGCTCTCGGCCTGCGGGATTGCCGTGTGGCGGTGCTGGGAGGCACGCCCATCGGCGTAGCCCCCATCCGCGCCATGGCACGCTCGGCTCATGCGCGCGACGAGCTTCTCGCCTGCGACAACTCGCTTTCCACCTCTGCACTCTGCGCTCCCTGCCAGCAGGGTGCGGACGTGACCGTCGAGTCGCTCGACCTCGTGCTGGGCGAGGGCTGCGGGCTCGTGGGCATCTTCGTCGCCGAGGGCGTCGATGTGGACCTTGCGGGACTCGAGCTGGCGGACGACCTCGCGCAGGCCGAGCTTGGCGACGCGCTCGCCGGGCTCGACGAGCGCATGCGCTCCGCATCGGATGCCGCGCAGGAGCTTGCGAGCTACCTGGCCTGCCATCCCCGCGTGCACGCGCTTGCCTATCCCGGCCTCAAGTCGGATGCCTCCTTCGCGACGGCCGCTACGACGCTCCATCATGGCTTCGGCGCCTTCGTCGACTATCGTTTGCGTGGTGAGCTGTCCTGGAGGCGCATCAGCTGCCTCGGCACCACTGCCCGAGCCGCCATCTCCTCACTCGAGCGTGAAATGTGAGATAGGGGCTCTCTTCGCATCGAATGTGCCCATGGGTGAGAGGTCTGGCGTTTTCCGCGGTACCCGGGGTGGCTCACTGCTGGCCTTAAGCTGAGTCTGCTATGCTCTTTTCGATGCAGGCTCACCTGCATCTGCTAGGAACGAACATGATGGGAGTACCAATGAAGACCAATCGCACGGGCAAGATCATCACCTTTCTGCTCGCCGCGTTCGTGGCGCTGGGCGTAGTCGTCGGCGTGACGGGGTGCGGGCAGTCGCAGGAGAAGCTCATCGAGGGAAGCATCAACGCCGAGCTCGACAAGATCAAGAACACCTCCGAGGAGAACGTCAAGGAGATCCTCGGCGATTCTGCGATCCAGGAGCTGCAGGCCGCCGGCCTCAACCCGGTTGACTTCTACAACGCGCTTTTCGCGAAGTTCGAGTACGAGAGCCAGGGCGTGACCATCGACGGCGATACGGCTACCGCGACCTACCAGGTGACCAACATCGACATGACGGCCGCCACCCAGAACTACATGAACTCGGTGAGCGAGTGGGCGACCTCGCAGGAGGCCATCGACATCTACGCCTCCGAGGGGCAGGAGGGTCTCACCAAGCACGTCGTCGAGCTCCTCATGGCCGCGCTCACCGACCCGGAGCTCGAGACCGTCACCAACCCGGTGACCTTCGACCTCACGAAGAACGACGAGGGCAAGTGGGAAGTGGCTGACGAGAACCAGGTCATGCAGGCGCTCTTCGCCGGCACCGACATCACCCAGCTCTTCGGCTAGCACATACCTGACGAGCTACCCGATGTGACACTTGGGGACAGTCCCCAAGTGTCACATTTTTATGCGCGGACGTAGGTGACGAAGGAGTAGGGGATTCCCTCTTCGGTCACCCCGCCCTCTGCAACCGATTCCACATGCCAGGCGGGATCGGCGTCGAGGTTCGGGAAGAAGCTGTCCGCGGGCCGCGTGCACGCGTGCTTGGTGACGATGGCGCGCCCGCAGTGCGGCAGCAGCTGCTCGTAGACGCTCGCGCCGCCGATGCACCACACGGACTCGGGGTCATCACCAGCGCAGAGCTCGAGCACCTCATCCACGGAATGGGCCACTTCCACGCCCTCCGGCGCGTAGCCCCTGCTGCGCGTGAGGACGATGTTCCTGCGCCCCTTGAGCGGCTTGCCGCCCGGGAAGCTCTCCAGCGTCTTGCGTCCCATCACGACGGTCGCACCTCGGGTGTGACGCACGAAGTGGGCCATGTCCTCGGAATTTCGCACGAGCAGGCGTCCCTTGTGCCCTATGCCCCAGTCCTCGCAGACGGCGACGATTGCGTTCATGGCTAGACCGCAATCGGGATGTTGGTGACCTGCGGCCCGTGCTGGTAGTCCTCGACGATGAGGTCGTCCGTCGTGAACTCGTAGAAGTCGTGGACGTCCGGATTGAGGCGCACCTTGGGGGCGGGGTAGGTCTCGCGCGTGATGAGCTCTTGGATGATGGGCACATGACGGTCGTAGATGTGCGCGTCGGATATCACGTGGAGGAGCTCGCCGGCCTCCATGTCGGACGCCTGCGCCACCATCATCAGCAGAATGGCGTACTGGCACACGTTCCAGTTGTTGGCGGCCAGGATGTCCTGGCTGCGCTGGTTGAGCAGCATGTTGAGGGTGAGCCTGTCGGAGCCTGGCTCATGCGTCACGTTGTAGGTCACCGAGTAGGCGCAGGGGTAGAGGTTCATTTCCGAGAGGTCGGCGAAGGTGTAGAGGTTGGTCATGATGCGCCTCGAGAAGGGCGTCTCCCGCAGGTCCTTGAGCACGCGATCCATCTGGTCGTAGTCGCCGTCAGAATAGTGGCTCACCTGGGCGACCTGGTAGCCATACGCCTTGCCGATTGAGCCCGACTCGTCGGCCCACTCATCCCAGATCTTCGAGTTGAGGTCTGCGATGTTGTTCGACTTGCGCTGGTAGATCCACAAGATCTCGTCCATGGCGCTCTTGAGGGCGGTCCTGCGCAGGGTGAGCGCGGGAAACTCGCGGCGCAGGTCGTAGCGATTGCAGACGCCGAACTTCTTGATGGTGTAGGCGGACGTGCCATCCTCCCAGACGGGACGCACCTTCTCGCCTTCCGTGGTGGTGCCGTTCTCGATGATGTCGGAGCACATCGAGATGAATAGGTCGTCTGCCATGCTCATGTTGCGCTCCCTCAGTTAGCGTTTGCTGCGTTGTTCGCGGACTCGAGCGCAAAGTCGAGGCCCTCGGCCACGAAATCAGTGGACCAGCTGACGTTCTCGTCATAGAAGTCGAGGTCCTCCGTGGTTTGGTACTCGGGGTTCATGATGACGTCGCAGAGGCTGTCGATGGCGTCCCACCGGCCCTCGGCGTCGCGCTTGGCATTGCGGAGCATGTTCTTGATCTCGGCGGAGTTCTTGGATGCGAAGTCCGTCGGGATCCCTATGGCCTCGATCTCGTCTTGGGCCTTCTCGCAGAGCGCCTGGAGCTCCTCGAGCTTCGCCTTGGCCTGGCTGGGATTGGCGCGCGCCTCCGAGAAGATCTTGATGGCCTCGTCGTTATGGCGCTTGTCGACCTCCGCGAGCGTCTCGGCGAACTGGCTGACGAGCGCCGCGTCTCCCGTTGGGTTGGCATCGAGCTTGATGGCCTCCGTGATGCCGCCCGACTCGAAGGAATAGCTGCGCTCGAGCGCCTCCTCGATGGTGAAGGGGTCGCCAATGTCGGCCGGGTCGCCATAGAGGTACTGCTCGAAGTCGAAGCTGTCATCGCCAAGATCCCCGTCGAGCCCGCCGGGAAGCGAGGGGGTCGTGCCGGTGCCGTCCTGGGTATCGCCGGAATTCGAATCGGGCGGGATGGTGATGTTGAGCCCCTCGCCGTTGGGAAGGGTCTCCACCTGGTACTCGATGCCCTCGAGCTCGGGCGTGAGGGTCGCGATGAACGACGTGAGGGCGTTGAAGGCGGACGTCCCCATGACGACGATCAGCGCCGCGACGATGGCGAAGATGATGTAGGCGGCAGGGCCCGAGGTGTTGGCCTCGCGCGAGCTCGTGGAGCTTGCGCCCTCGACCACCGGATCTGGCGGGGCGAGCACGGGCGGGGTTGCCTGGACGGTCTCGTCTGCGGGGGTGAAGCTGTCGTTGTGCACGTCTGACATGTGGGAGTCCTCTCAATTGCCTGTGGTCATGATACCCTAGCGGCGTTGGCGCCATGCAGGAGCGGAGGTAGCTTGATACAGGACATTTCGCCGCTTGAGCTCGACCTTGCCTACTCGCTCGAGGGGCCGCGTGCAGACGACCTCATCCTCAGCTTCAGGGGGCGCGAGGTGCTCGCGCGCATCGACGACGAGGGCACGCTCTACCTCCCGCGCGCGAAGCGGCTTCCCACGTGCATGCTCTCGGGCTTTGCCCCGGGCTTCTCCATTGGCAATGAGCGCTTCACCATCTGGCTGGGCGACGAGCTGGAGATCAGCGGCTTCGAGTGGCTGCCCCTCTCGGTGTTTCGCGAGGCTGACCCCAGCTGGATGAGCTTCGCCGGCCTCACGGGCTACCACCTCCATACCTGGTATCGCGACAATGCGCGCTGCGGGCGCTGCGGGCGCGAGATGATGGCGCATGCAGAGGAGCGTGCCCTCATCTGCCCGGAGTGCGAGCACATGGTCTACCCGCGCATCAACCCCGCCGTCATCATCGGGCTTACAAATGGCGACCGCATCGTGATGAGCCGCTACGCGGGCCGTCCGTACAAGGGCTGGGCGCTTCTGGCCGGGTTCATCGAGGTGGGGGAGACGCCCGAGCAGGCCGTGGCGCGCGAGGTGGCCGAGGAGGTGGGGCTCTCGGTGTCCAACATCCGCTATGCCGGGAGCCAGCCGTGGGGCATGGCAGGCGACCTCCTGCTGGGCTTTTGGTGCGATTTGGACGGCGATGACGAGATCAACTTCGACGAGCGCGAGCTGGCCATGGCCGAGTGGGTGGCACGCGCAGACATCGAGCAGCCGCCCAACACCCGGACGCTCACCTTCGACATGATCGAGCGCTTCCGGACGGGCAATCTTTGAGGCCCCGTGGAACAGGGGACATGGAACAGGGGACAGGTTTTTCTGTTCCAACTGCCTGAGGTGCGCGTTAGCGGATGGGGTTAACGCGCACCTGGGACGGTCTATCGACGATGGCGGGCCCCTGACCGGGGACCCATGACCTGAGGTGCGCGTTAGCGGCTGGGGTTAACGCGCACCTGGGACTGTTGGAACAGAAAAACCTGTCCCCTGTTCCAGAGTTTCAGATGAGGCCGAAGTGGGCGAGGGCGTCCACCACGCCGTCATGCCAGACGTCCGGCGCTACGAAGTTGGCCTTCTCCTTGATGGACTCTGGCGCGCTTCCCATGGCTATGGCGACGTCGACTGCGTCGAGCAGGGAGGCGTCGTTTTCCGAGTCGCCGATCCCGTAGATGGTGCCGCGCGAGTCGTCTCCCAGCTCGGCGAGTATCGCCTCGATGCCGGCGCGCTTGTTGATAGAGGGCAGCGTCACCTCGTTGGCCCCGCCTGCCGCATCGAAGACCGTCACCCTGCCCGCGAGCCCCTCGTCCTCCTTCAGCGCGAGGGCCAGGTCGTCGGGGACGATCAGCTTCGTGATGCGCATCCCCGGGTTGAGCTCGCGCAGCTCATCGAGGCTCCGCGCGCAGGGTATGGCGTGCTCGACCTCAGCGCGCGTCTCGTAGATGGACACGAGGTCGTTGCTCTCCATGAGGGCAAAGCTGCCATTGCGCTCGATGTGGCCCACGAGCTCGGCCAGGAGGTCTTCCGAGAGCCACTCCTCGTGCACCACCTTGCCGCCCACCTCCGCCCAGGCGCCTGAGCAGCACACCATTCCCGAGATGGGGAGGTCGAGCACCTGCTGGACGATGCCGCAGCGGGGGCGTCCCGTGCAGAGCATGATGATGGCGCCCTTCGCCGCGGCACGGCGCACGGCGTCCTCGACGCCCGGCGTGGTGGGCGCGCACTGG
>CACZNT010000056.1 GCA_902782635.1 uncultured Coriobacteriaceae bacterium | reverse complement strand
GAGAGGTCGTCCGCGAAGGGCGGGGCGCAGGGCTTCTCGGACTCGACCATGTGCGCGGCGGGCGGCCGGGACATGGACGCAGAGCCAGACGCAGCTGGCGCGGGCGCCGACATGTTGGCCGGCTCGGGAGCGCTCGCGCCAAAGAGGAGCTCGGCCTCCCAGTCGAGCCTGCTGCGGCGCTCCTCCGGGTATGCAAGGTACTGGTTGCGCGCATAGGCGTCATCGATGTAGGCGGCGACATCGTCGTAGAGGTCGCGGGCAATCGCATGCGCCCCCTGGTCGAACACCACGAGGGCGACGTCGAGGTCGTGCCCCTCGGCGAGGAAGGACGCGATGCCCTCGGTTGCCACCTGGAGGGCCTCCTCGCGCGGATAGCCGTAGATGCCCGAGGAGATGAGGGGGAAGGCGACCGATGCGGCGCCCAGCTCCGCGGCCAGCTCGAGCGAGCGCGCATAGCAGCTGGCCAGCGCTTCGCGCTCGCCGCTCTTCCCGCCATGCCAAACCGGTCCCGCCGTGTGGATGACCCATCGGGCGGGAAGCGCGAACCCGGGAGTCGCGACGGCATCGCCCACGTCGACATGGCCGATCTCGTCGCAGGCGGCCTGCAGCTCGCGGGCACCGGCCGCGCGGAATATCGCCCCGCACACGCCGCCGCCGGCCATGAGCTCGGTGTTGGCGGCGTTCACGATCGCATCGACCCTCATGCGGGTGATGTCATCCCTCACGAGCCTGAAGGGCATGCCTCCTCCTTCTCGCGCCGGGGGTCATCGCGCGGGGCGGGGCCGAAAGCCCCGGGCCCGACGTGGCCGCCTGCGCCCATGCGCGGGTCACGAGCGGAATATGACCTCGTCGTCCGTGATGGCCTCGATGGAGGCGAGCGCCTCGACGCGCAGGCCCTCCGCGCGCAGCGCGTCGCCGCCGCCCTGGAAGGCCTTCTCGATGGCAACCGCGGCACCGACGACCTCGGCACCCGCCTGGAAGGCGATGGCGATGAGGCCGCGCAGCGCATGGCCGTTGGCGAGGAAGTCGTCGACGAGCAGGATGCGGTCGCCCCTCTTGAGACACTCGCGCCCCACCTGGACGTCGTAGGTGGCGCCGTAGGTGAACGAGCGCACCTCGGCGGCGTAGGCCGAGCCATCGAGGGTGCTCGTCTTGTGCTTCTTGGCGAACACGACCGGGACGCCCATCTCCATGCCCGCCGCAACGGCGAGCGCGATTCCGCTGGCCTCGATGGTGAGGATCTTGGTGATGCCGTCATCGGCGAACAGGCGGGCGACCTCACGCCCGCATTCGGCGAGCAGGGTAGTGTCGATGCAGTGGTTGAGGAAGCTCCCAACCTTGATGACCCCGCCGGGGAGCACCGTCCCCTCCTCGAGGATCTTCTCCTGCATCTGCTTCATGGCCACCCCTCCTCCGATACGGCTCGCCTGCCATCCCCGCGCTCGAGAGAAAGATACCATGCGCCGCGCGACAAAGGGGACGCTCGCGTTTGCCCGCGCACGATTGGTGGTCGATAACTGGCCACCAAACGCGGCGGGATCACCCTGCCGTCAGCGCCGCAAGGGTATGCCTGTCCCTTTTGTCGCGAAATGCGACAAAAGTGAACGTCCCCTTTGTCGCGCTGGTCAGGCGAGGGCGGCCCCGGCGAAGACGAGGGCCATCATGATGACGAGGAAGGCGAAGGCGTAGGGCGCGACGCGTCCCATGAGCTCGCCGTCCTTGCCGGTGAGGCCGCATGCCGCGCAGCCGATGGCGATGCTCTGCGGTGCGAGCATCTTGCCCGCCGAGGTGCCGAGCGAATTCGCCGCGACGATCCAGAGCTCGTCGGCGCCAATCGCGCGGGCCGCCTCCAGCTGGACGTTGCCGAAGAGGACCTCGCTCGAGGTGCCCGATCCGGTCACGAACGTGCCGAGCGCGCCGATTGCAGGCGCCACCAGCGGGTACATCCCCCCGAGCGTGCCCACGAAGAAGTCGGCAATCGAGCCGATCATGCCCGAATACCCCATGATCTTGGCCGCGCCCAGAACGCCGAGCATCGTGACGACCGTCTTGGACATCTGCCGCACGGTTGACGCGAGCACGCCCGCCATCTTGGGGAGCGGGCAGCGCTGGATGAGCCCGCCCGCGATGCCGCAGGCAAGGATCAGCACGCCGGGCGTGGAAACCCAGGAGAAGGTGAGCGTTGCGGGATTCTCCCCCGAGAACACGCTCAGCTGCGTGCGGATGGCCGCGAGCGGGCCCGAGATGGCGGGCACGAGCGAGCTCGTGAGCAGCAGCACGACGAAGATCAGGATGAAGGGCGACCAGGCGACGAGGGCATCGCGAACGGTGAGCGCTTCGGCCACCGCGGGAACCTCGAGCCGCTGCTCCTCGGGCACCGCGCGCTCCCGCAGGCGCAGGGCGAGCGCGAACGTCACCCCGAGCGAGACCACCGCGCCCACGACGTCGGGCAGCGTGGCGCCCACGAAGCGCGCCGTCGCCATCTGCGGAAGGGCGAAGGAGATTCCCGACGCCAGCGCAATCGGCCAGACGCCCTTGAGCGCACGCGGGCCGCCGCCCACGATCATCACCATGAGCAAGGGGCAGGCCACCAGGAACGGGAAGGCCTGCAGCGTCTGGACGAAGGCGAGCGGCGCCTCGGCGAGGCCCGTCACGGATGCGAGGGTGGCGGTGGGGATGCCGATGGAGCCGAACATCGTGGGCATGCCGTTCGCGACGAGGCACGCGAGGATGGAGGTGACGGGGTCGACCCCGAGCCCCGCGAGCATGCTCGCCGGGATGGCGATCGCGGTGCCGAAGCCGGCCATGCCCTCCATGAAGTTCCCGAAGCACCAGCACACGAGCAGCGTCAGGATGCGCCGGTCGTCGGAGACGGAGGTGAGCATCCGCTTGATGACGCCCATGGCTCCGGTGCTCTCGGCCAGGTTGTAGGTGAACACCGCCGCGATGATGACGATGACGATGGGCCAGAGGGCGAACAGGAATCCCTCGAGGGCCGCGGTCGCCACCTCTGGCAGGGGCATCTTCCAGGCCGCGATCGCAACCACGGCGGCGATGGCGAGCGATTCGAGGGCGGCCATCCACGCCTCCTGGCGAAGCGCGATGAGCGCGATCACGAGCCCTGCGATGGGCAGGAGCGCGAGGACGAACATGAGCAGAAGGTGCGGCATGATGCTCCTTGCGAGTGATTCGGGTGCTGTCGTGCAGGCCAGATTCTGGCCCAAGGCTCGGCGCGGGGCAAGGGCGCCCGCGTCGCGCATGCCCTATGAT
>CACZNT010000055.1 GCA_902782635.1 uncultured Coriobacteriaceae bacterium | reverse complement strand
GGAGAGGCCGTTCATCGTGATGCAGAACAGGTCGGGCGCGAGGCTCGCGATGGAGACGTGCTCCTCGCCGTCCATCACCAGGCGGTCGTAGATCTCGTCGGCGAGGATTATCAGCTGGTGCTCGCGCGCGATCTCGACCACCTCCTCCAGCAGCTCGCGCGGGTAGAGCGCGCCGGTGGGGTTGTTGGGGTTGATGATGACGATGGCCTTGGTGGCGCTCGTCACCTTCGAGCGGATGTCGTCGAGATCGGGCAGCCAGCCGGCGTGCTCGTCGCAGAGGTAGTGGACGGCATGGCCGCCGGCGAGCGTGACGCAGGCGGTCCAGAGCGGGTAGTCGGGGCTGGGGACGAGGACCTCGTCGCCGTTGTCGACCATCGCCTGCATGGTGAGGTTGATGAGCTCGGAGACGCCGTTGCCGGTGTAGATGTCATTCATCGTGACGTTGGGTATGCCCTTGACCTGGTCGTACTGCATGATGGCCTTGCGGGCGGAGAAGAGGCCGCGGCTGTTGGAGTAGCCCTCGGTTTCGGTGAGCTGGCTTGCCATGTCCTGCACCACCTCGTCCGGCGTGCGGAAGCCGAAGGGCGCGGGATTGCCGATGTTGAGCTTGAGGATGTGGACGCCGTCCTCCTCCATGCGCATGGCCTCGTCGAGCACCGGCCCGCGCACGTCGTAGAGGACGTTGTCCAGCTTGGATGACTTGGCGAAGGTGCGCATGGGGACCTCCTCGTCCGCGGCATCGGCGACGGCCGCGGCCTCGTGGGTTTCGGACGTAGCAGGGGTGACGGCGGGGGCGACGGGGGCGGCAACGCTTGGCTCCCCCTCCCCACTCGCAAGCCACTCGGGACTCACCGACAGCGCGTCGGCGATGGCCTCGAGCATGCGGCGCCGAGGTGCGCTCTTGCCGGAGAGGTACTGGCTGAGCTTGCTCCTGCCCAGCTTGTGGCCGGATGCCTCCACCTTGCGGATGAGGTCGGCCTGCTTGAGGCCGCTCTCTGCGAGCGTTCGCGCGAGCCTCTCGGAGAAGAGATCGTCTGGCATGCCCATTACCCCCTGGAATATCTTGCGTAGAAGTTCAATTTGAGAACTAGTTGTTCAATTTAGGTGCCGTTATGTTCAGTTTTGACTGAGAATAGCACGTTTTTCCTTGCACACAAGTTCAAATTGAACATTTTGTGAGCACGCGAGAGGGATCCTCCCTGGGTGGCGGGGCGGTTCTCCTCGGCTCGAAGACATAACTCGCCAGGAGAACCGCCCCGCCCCCCACTGTCAAAGCCTTCGGCCACGAGAGGATGGGCGCTCTCCTATCCCATGTGCGTGGGCATGGACATGGTCCTCATCGGCGAGTTATGTCTTCGAGCCGAGGAGGACCATGCCCACACCCTCACGTGCAGAAGTGCGCCCCGTTGGCCAAGTTCTCGATGGCGAAACAAATGATACTTGGTAACATACATATGTCAGCAAAGCAGGTCAGCACCACCGAGATGGGAGGGCCCATGAGCAAGATCGTCGTCGTAGGCGCCAATCACGCAGGTACCGCCGCCATCAACACCATCCTCGACAACTACGAGGGCAACGAGATCGTCGCATTCGAGGCAAACTCCAACATCAGCTTCCTCGGCTGCGGCATGGCCCTGTGGATCGGCGGGCAGATCTCCAAGCCCGACGGGCTCTTCTACCAGACGCGCGAGCAGTTCGAGGAGCGCGGCGTCACCTTCCACACCGAGTGCCATGTCGACAGCATCGACTACGATGCCAAGCGCGTCTTTGCCACCGAGAAGGACGGCACCAAGGTCGAGGAGACCTACGACAAGCTCATCCTCGCCACGGGCTCGCTCCCCATCTTCCCGCCGTTCGAGGGGCGCGACCTGGAGAACATCCAGCAGGTCAAGCTCTTCCAGAACGCCGTCGAGGTCGTCGAGAAGCTCAAGGACCCGGCCATCAAGCGCGTCGCCGTGGTGGGCGCGGGCTACATTGGCGTCGAGCTGGCCGAGGCCTTCCAGCGCCATGGCCGCGAGGTCACCCTCATCGACATGGCCCCCTGCTGCATGGGCGCGAACTTCGACCGCGAGTTCAACGAGCTCATGGCCAAGAACATGGCCGAGCATGGCATCGACGTGCGCTTCGGCGAGGCCGTGCAGCGCTTCGAGGGCGAGGACGGCAAGGTTGCCAGGCTCGTCACCGACAAGGCCTCCTACGACGTGGACATGGTGTGCGTCTGCATCGGCTTCCGCCCCAACGACGAGCTCTTCCGCGACGCCGGCTTCGAGACCCTGCCCAACGGCGCCCTGCTCGTGGACCACAAGCAGCAGACCAGCCGTCCCGATGTGTATGCCGTGGGCGACTGCGCGAGCGTGTTCAACAATGCCGACGACGGCAAGCCCGCCTACATCGCCCTGGCCACGAACGCCGTGCGCTCGGGCATCGTCGCCGGCCACAATGTATGCGGCAATCCCGTCGAAGGCCTGGGCGTGCAGGGGTCGAGCGCCATCTGCATCTTCGGCTTCAAGATGGCGGCCACGGGCCTTTCCGCCGAGCGCGCCGAGGCCGCGGGCTACGACGTGGGCATCTCCGACTTCACGGCCGTGCAGAAGGCGACCTTCGTCGAGGATGAGAATCCCGAGGTCAAGATTCGCATCGTCTATGACAAGACCACACGCAAGGTGCTCGGCGCGCAGATGGCCTCCACCTACGACATGAGCGCGGGCATCCACATGTTCTCGCTGGCGATCCAGGAGGGCATCACCATCGATCGCCTGGCGCTACTGGACATCTTCTTCCTGCCGCACTTCAACCAGCCGTACAACTACTACACCATGGCCGCCTACCAGGCGATGCTCGAAGGGTAGGGTAGGAACAGCATTCTTTTCTAGATTTCGGCCGGCGTAGGTCTCAGACTTACGCCGGCCTATTGATCATTGGGGCTTTCGACTGCTATTTGTTGCCCTTCTTGATGTTGCAGGTCGTGCAGAGCATCTGCAGGTTCTCGTAGACGGTCTTGCCGCCCTCGCTCCACGGGGTGATGTGGTCGCCCTGCATCTTCTCGATGGGGAAGGTCTTGCCGCAGATGGCGCACTTGTGACCCTGATCCTCGTATTTGCGGGCCATGTCGCGCTTGTCGAAACTGCGCAGGGATAGTGCGCTTTCATTGCCCGTGAGCAGGTACTCGTACACGCCCTTGAGTCTCGTCACCTCGTACTCATCAGCGAAGAGCTCTTGGATGCGCGCCTCAAGTACATCGGCATCGAACTGCTGGTTTCCATACTCGTTGTACCAAAGACCCCAGGGAAGCCCCTTCATCTCCTTGCGCTTCACGGGGAAGGTCGCCTCGACCCAATAAAAGATATCGCGGAAGTATGCCCATAGTTCCTTGGCGTTGGCGTCGTGTTGATGCTCGGCCATGTACGCCGCAATCTCCTTGCCCTCGCGAGCCCCGGCCCACCCAAGCACTGTCTCGAGATACGCCTGTCGTATTGGCTCACCGCTCATGTAATCGCCTGCCACCTGATAGGCTGGGCCCGAAGTCTTAGAGAAGAAGCGCCTAGCGTCCGACACCCAAGGACCGGCATAGATGGCGTTCCTGAGCTCCTGGTCTTCGAGCTTCTCGCCTGCGATGTTGATGATCTGAAACCATTTGAGCTTCTCGGAGTCCGTACCGTCGCAGACATACACATCAAGTTTGTAGTCGAGGATGCGCTCCTGCTCGTCGTTCGTGAGGTTGTGGAAGTAGCGATTATCCACCGAGAAGCTGCTGTCGACGAACTCGCAGACGCTCATGGTGCGCTGCTGGCCATCGAGCATCTCCAGCTTGTCGTCGGGGGCCTTGGCCCAGTAGAAGACGTTGAGCGGCATCCCGGCCATGACGGAGCGGACGACCTCGTCGCGTTGAGCAGGCTTATACACGAACTCGCGCTGATAGGGAGGGCGCACGTTCAGGCGTTCGTTATAGGCGACCACGCCCTCCTCCTCGTCGTTGTAGTAGCCCTCGTAGAGCTCGCGGATAGTGACTGATAGCGGCGTGATGTCCATGGTCTACCCCTTTGGCTTCTCGGGATGGAGGTTGCGGATGACAACGCGCTTGTAAGTAGCCTTGTATTTGAATGGTGCATTTGGGTCAGGGTCTTCGTAATAGAAAACATTGCCGCCAGGGTTGTATTCGCCCTTCTCGGCAAAGTTCTCCATTGGCTCTCTCAGCGTCAAATCGCTCCCGACTATCTCAAATTGGTCGGGGTTGTATGACGCCATAAAGCCAGGTGTGACGCCAATGTTCCCAGGATAGTCACAAGGTATGTCACTGACACGACCGCATTCAATCCCGTCGTAATTGATGTAACTCGGATACCTATCCGGGCTATACCGCTTGACAAGCACCAATTCCTCATGGCGCTTCTTGTGGTCGAGATTTGTATACCAGGTGCAGTTTCTAAAATGGACCAAGCCCGTCTCGGGATCATAGACACCGCTTGCAAAATTGCGTGCAGTCTCTCTTGGGATAGAGAAATACGCATCGCCTTTTTGGAAGCCGTATCCTATCCACATCCGATTATCCTTCAGCAGCGGAAAAATCTCTTTGTATGTAATGGCATTCAGGCTTCCAATGATCAAAAAACTCTTTCCACATTCCATTAGTGTCGCTACATACTCCCGGAACAGTGAGAACGGTGGGTTGGTTACAACAACGTCGGTCTCGGCCAGGATGTCCAGGCACTCACGGCTACGGAAGTCACCATTGCCTTCCAGCTCCGTAAGCTCGTTTTCGCCCATGCGGAATAGCTCGGCAACGTCGTCCATGGTGACACCGTTGCCATTCGTATCACGCACGGCGTTTACGACGGCCTTGTAAGCAGTCTTTCCCCGAGACGGCTTTCCAATGGTGCCATTAAGCAGGTCTTCAAAGCTGTACTGAGTGCCTGCAATAGGCGACCCGTCATAACTCGTAGCTATGAGCTGCTTTAGCCTGAGCTTGTTAAAGTTCAGGACGAAATACTTGAAGAAGTTCGACTCAAACGGGTCATCGCAGTTACACAGCACGACCTTATCCTCGAAGTGCTTTCGGTAATGACGCAGCTCTGCCTCGATGTCGACAAGCCGCGTATAAAACTCGTCTTGTTTGGCCGCTTTGGCATTGTTTAAGCTCGCGTTTCCAGCCATAACCTGCCCCCAACCACAGGCGGTACCAGGTACGCGCCAGGTAGTTACTTATAGTCAACTGGTCGAGGCAAAGTATAGGTGACTTATAGACAACTGGATGACTTCAAGTCACCCATATGCTGGTCGCATGCAGTCAAGCGGCGACATTCCGGTTATTCGAGCGGCTCTCGGGCAGCGAATTCACGACCTTCGAGAAAGCCAGAATCTCTCGCAATACAAGTTCTCTGAGATGATTGGTCTTGACCGCACGTATCTCATCGGCGTCGAAAAGGGTCGTCGCAACGTTTCCGTGGACAACCTGGTCAAGATTTCCCAAGGCTTGGGCGTAAGTCTTTCGGAGCTATTTGCTGGAGTCGATTACTAAAACCCTGCCCCACCACTGCCTTACCAAGCTCAACGCGGATACCTCATACATCGATCTTCGGGTGCACTAGCTACTGTTCTTCCGCTTGACTCTAACGTTACGTTAGGGTTTAGTATGCGAGATGAGGTGATATTCGTGGATGAGTGTGCCTATAGTGTGAAGCAGCTCGCAGATATGTCGGGTGTGAGCGTTCGAACCCTCCATCACTATGAGGGTTTGGGCTTGCTCAAACCTGCACGCAAGCCAAACGGCTATCGCGCATACGACGCCCGTGATGTCGAGCGCCTGCAGCAGGTGCTCCTCTTCCGCGCCTGCGGGATGGAGCTCGCCCAGATTCGCGAGCTCATGGACTCGCCCGGCTACGATGCCCGCGCGGCGCTCGAGCGTCACCTCGAGCTGCTCGTCGAGCGCAAACGCGAGCTCAAGCAGCTCATCGCAGCCACACGTCGCACGATTTGGTCGATCGAGGAGGGTGTTCCCATGGAAGATGCCGCACGGTTCGAGGGACTCAAGCATGACGCGATTCGCGCAAACGAGGCCGCCTTTGGCGCCGAGGCACGCCAGCGCTTTGGCGACGAGGCCGTTGATGAGGCAAACGAGCGCCTGCTCGCGATGGACGAGGGGACGTGGAACGACATGAACGAGCTCGAGGGCGCGATCATCGAGCAGCTCAAGCAGGTGATGGCGGAAGGCGACGCGCATGGCGAGGCAGCCGCAGGCCTTGCCAGGATGCACGCCCGCTGGATTGAGCTCCATTGGGGCACGGGAGCCTATTCGCGCGAGGCTCACCTGGCGCTTGCGCAGGGATACCTCGCCGACGATCGCTTCCGCGCCTACTACGACGAGCGCGCGGGCGAGGGTGCCACGGAGATGTTGGTCGAGGTGCTCGAGGAGAATCTCTGACGCGCGGAATCCCCCCATGTGAACCTATGGGACTTTGGGTTGGATGGTCCCATGGAGGACAAGGTCACCCAGAATCCCCCATGTGGACCTATGGGATTTTGGGTCGGAAGGGGTGGTTCGGGCCCGGAGTGGCCAGAACACCATAGGTAGACCTATGGTGTTCTGGGTGACACCATCGTCCACGGAACCATCCGGGTCAATGTCTCATAGGTTTTCATGGGGTGTTTTGGGTGACGATGTCGTACGTGGGGCGTCCAGGCCAAAGTCCCATAGGTCTACCTATGGTGCTTCGGCCACCAACGTCATCACCGGCCGCATTCCGCGCGAAATCCCATAGCTAAACCTATGGTGTTTCGGACGTCAGCGCCCGCACGACCGTCACCCGCACATCGATCCCCAGGCTACGCCCCGGTATAGGCCTCCTCCGCCCAAAACTCGAAGGTCTGCCCCACCTCGAAGCAGGGGCACTCCCCCGATCCGGGGTCGGCGAGATAGGCCTCCTGCAGCTCGGGGAAGAGCTTCTTGCCGATGACGGTGACCCTCACGCGATGCCGCATGGCTCTCCCCTCCTAGCGGATGAAGTGGGTGGCGATGCGCTCCTCCTTCTCGGGCAGGCCGTACTTCTCGCGGCCCAACTCGATGCTCTTCATCAGGAAGGCCATGTTGCGCGCGAGCGTGCGCATCGTCTGCAGTCCCTCGCCATCCTCGGCCGCCTCGCCCGGCGTGCGCCCGTACACCATATTCCAGTACTGGCTCGACGCCACCGGCATGCCGGTGATGGTGAAGTACTTGTTGAGCTCGTCGAAGGTGGCCGAGCTGCCGCCGCGTCGCGCCACCACCACGGACGCGCCCACCTTCATGGTCTTGTCGAAGTCCGAGCTGTAGAAGAGCCGGTCGAGGAAGGAGATGAGCGTGCCGTTGGCGCTGCCGTAGTAGACGGGACTCGCGATGATGAGGCCGTCGGCATCGCGGAACTTGAGGGCGGCCTCGTTGACGCCGTCGTTGATGACGCAGCGCCCCGTGCGCGCGCAGCCCCCGCAGGCAGTGCAGCCGCGGATGGCGGAGTTTCCGATCTGGATAACCTCGAAGTCGATGCCCTCCTCGGCGAACACCTTGCCCATCTCCTCGAGCGAGAGCGCCGTATTGCCATCCTTGCGCGGGCTTCCGTTGATAGCCAGGACCTTCATGCTTCCTCCCTTGCCGTCGGCGGACGCATCCGCCACTCGGGCCACGTGGCCCTGCCTCTCCGAATCCCCATGATAGCGCCGGCCTATGGCAGGTTTCGAGTGCGCAAAGACGAGCGCGCCCAGCCGCTCCGCGAAGGCCCGCAAGGGCTACGCTGGTACGAGTTTTCCAGAGAGGAGGCGCCATGCCGGGACCGATGGGCGGGCCGATGATGCGTGGCTTTCTCACCGAGGAGGAGAAGGCCAACGCGCCGAAGGTAACCAAGGAGCTGCTGCTCCGCATTGCCGGCTACCTCAAGCCCTACTGGCCGCAGTTCCTCTTGGTGTTTGTCGCCATCGTCATATCGGCCGTGGTGGGCCTGCTTCCCGCCATCATCACCGGGCGCATCGTCGACGAGGCCCTCGTGGGCACGGACATGCGCCTTCTGGTACAGCTGCTCCTGGCAGCGCTTGCCGCCATGCTCGCGAGCCAGCTCATCGGCGTGGCGGAAAACTACATAAACTCGTGGATCTCCCAGCGCATCATCTTCGACATGAAGAACGAGATGTACGCCCACCTGCAGCACATGCCGCACTCCTTCTTCACCACCGAGAAGCAGGGCGATATCGTCACCCGCATGAACACCGACATCTCGGGCGTGAGCTCGGTGATCTCGGGAACGCTCTCGCAGATCGTCTCCAACGTGGCCACCGTGGCGACCACGCTCATCGCGCTCTTCTCGATGAGCTGGAAGCTGGCCATCGTCGGCCTCTTGGTGCTGCCGCTGCTCATCATCCCCACCCGCTCGGCGGGACGGGTGCGCCTCAAGCTCGTGCAGGAGGCGCAGGCGAAGAACGACGAGATGAACCAGGTGATAAACGAGACGCTCTCCGTCTCGGGGTCGCTGCTGATGAAGATGTTCACGCGCGAGGACCGCGAGTACGAGAACTTCGTGCGGGTGAACGAGGAAGTTACCGACATCTCCCTGCGCGAGCAGCGCTCGGGCTCGTGGTTCCGCGTGGTGATGGGCATGTTCATGCAGCTGGGGCCACTGCTCATCTACTTCGCCGGCGGCCTCTTCATCATCCGGCAGCTCGACCCGACGCTCACGGTGGGCATCGTCACCGCCACGGTGAGCCTCGTGAACCGCCTCTACCGGCCGGTGGAGAGCCTGCTCAACCTGCAGGTCTCCTTCACACGCTCGCTCGCGATGTTCACGCGCATCTTCGACTACCTCGACCGCGAGGCCACGATCGTCTCGCCCGAAGACGGCGCCAAGCCCGACATGGAACTGGCCTCCATCGAGTACGACCACGTGGCCTTTGGCTATGCGGATGCCGACGCGCTCACCCTGCGCGACGTGAACTTCACCGTGCCGGGCGGGAAGATGTTCGCCATCGTCGGGCCCTCCGGCTCGGGCAAGTCGACCGTGGTGAACCTCATCCCGCGCCTCTACGACGTCTCCGACGGCAGCGTGCGCGTGGCCGGCGTCGACGTGCGCGACTTCGACCTCGAGTATCTGCGCTCCAACATCGGCGTGGTGACGCAGGAGGCCTACCTCTTCAACGGGACCATCCTCGAGAACCTACGCTACGCGCGCGAGGACGCGACGATGGCCGAGATCGAGGAGGCCTGCCGCATCGCCAACATCTACGACTTCATCCAGGCGCAGCCCGAGGGCTTCGACGCGCCGGTGGGCAACCGCGGCCTCAAGCTCTCCGGCGGCGAGAAGCAGCGCCTCTCCATCGCGCGCGTGGTGCTGAAGGACCCGAAGGTGCTCATCCTCGACGAGGCGACGAGCGCGCTCGACTCCATCTCCGAGCAGGCCATCCAGGACGCGCTTGAGAAGCTCATGGTGGGGCGCACGAGCATCGTGATCGCACACCGCCTCTCGACCATCCTCAAGGCGGACGAGATCCTCGTGGTGAAGGACGGCGTGATTGCCGAGCAGGGCACGCATGACGAACTGCTCGCGCGCGGGGGCGTGTACCACGAGCTCTACGAGACGCAGTTCCGCCAGGTGATCGAGGCCGAGCACGTGGAGCGCGACGAGGGCCTCAACCTGCAGGCGCTCTCGTGCGACTTCGACGTGCGGCGCATCGCCGAGGAGGACATCTCCGAGGTGTACCTGCTTGCCAAGGCCAACCGTCTCTACTACGAGTACCTGCACGAGCGGCCCACCATGGCCGGGCTCACCGAGATCATCAGCCAAGTGCCCGAGGGGGCGAAGCCCACCGACAAGTACTTCGTCGGCTTCTGGGACACGTCGGGCGAGCTCGTCGCGATCATGGACCTCATCTGCGGCTACCCGGAGTCAGACGACGCCTTCATCGGCTGGTTCATGGTGGACGTGGACCGTCACCGCCAGGGCATCGGCTCGGGCATCTTCGCCGACGTGCGCGCGACGCTCGCCGCAGCCGGCTACGACCACCTGGAGCTGGCGGTGATTGCCGAGAACGTCGAGGCGAAGGCCTTCTGGGAGGCGCAGGGCTTCTCCCCCACCGGACGCGTCGAGGAGCGGGACGACTACGTCGCGGAGGTCTGGGCCCGCGACATCTGATCAGAGATGAGTCAGTGGGGACGTAGCCAATTGACTCATTGGCTGAGGAGGCGGAGGTAGGCGCCCAGGGTGCCGCTCGCCATGAGGATGCCCACCACCACGAGGAGGATGCCGCAGACGCGGTCGATGAGCTCGTAGTGGTTGCGCGCCCAGGAGAGCCCGCCCTCGATGCGGTTGATGAGCAGCGCCGAGATCACGAAGGGGATGCCGAGGCCGAGCGAGTAGGCCACGAGCAGGCCTGTGCCACGCGCGGCGCTCGCCGAGGATGCCGCCAGGCTCAGGGCCGACCCCAGGAAGGTGCCCACGCAGGGAGTCCAGCCCACGGCGAACACCATCCCGAAGACGAGCGAGCTCAGAAAGCCGCGCGGCACGATGTTGGTTTGCGGGCGGCGCATGCGGTCGAAGAGCGGGATGCGCAGCACGCCCAGGTAGTTGAGGCCGAGGATGATGACGATGGCGCCGCTCGCGATGTCGAGGATGCGCTGGTGGGCGACGAGCGCCGCGCCGAGGCTTCCCGCGAAGGCGCCCAGCAAGGTGAACACCACGCCGAAGCCGACGACGAAGCCCAGCGCCGAGACGAGCGTCTGGGCCGTGCGCTCATGGGGAGCCGCGCTCGCATCGCCGGCGAAGTAGGCCGCGTAGATGGGAAGCATCGGCAGCAGGCAGGGCGAGACGAAGGTGACGATGCCCTCGAGGAAGGTGACGAGGTAGTCCACGGCCGTCACACCAGGGTCTCGAGCGCCCCGCTCACGAGGGCCGGGTCGATGCGGCCCGGGGACACCGTGAGGATCTCGCCCGCGCCGGACACGATGATGGTGGTGGGGTACGAGCGCACGCCGTAGGTGCTGATCAGGTCGTAGTCGATGTCGTAGTAGGCCGGGAGATTCTCGAAGCCATTCTCCGAGAGCCAGCTCGAGGCGCCCTCCACCGTCTCGCGCACCCCGTCGGTGGCGTCGACGAAGGCGAACGCCACGCGGTCGCCGTACTTCTCATGGATCGCCTCGAGGTCGGGCATCTCGTCAAGGCAGTAGGGGCACCAGGTGGCCCAGATGTTGATGACGAGCGGGCGGCCGTCGGCGATGGTCGTGAGCGAGATGGGGTTGCCTGCCTCGTCGTAGACGGTGGCGTCGAAGTTTGCGAGCAGGGGCGCGTCGTCGACCTCGCCGCAGGCCTCGGCGGCGTTTGAGACGGAGGCGTCGCCCGAGCCGCCGGCCGCTGCGGCGGCCTGCGCAGCCGTCGCCTGCCGACTGCCGGCAAGTGCGTTGTATGCAACGCCGCCCGCGAGCAGCAGCGTGACGAGGATGAGGGCCAAAAGGAGCGTGCCCCGCTTGTTGCCTGCCATGTGCTTCCTCCTTGTTCGTTCCCCACAGGTTACCCGAGGACGACCCCTCCCATGCAGACCAAACCATACTTGCGTAACCAAGTCACGGGAGGGATGATGCGCGCGGACGAGGGGTACCATGGGGCATGTAGCGAAGATGCGGGATCGGCGGCGTGCCCTCCCGCGCAGGCAAAGATGGGAGGCGCGCATGCCCGGCGAGGCGCTCTTGGGGCTGATAATCCCCTTCCTGGGGACGGCGCTGGGCTCTGCCTGCGTCTTCTTCCTGCAAGGCGAGCTGAGCCGCACGGTGGAGCGCGCGCTCGAGGGCTTTGCCGCCGGCGTCATGGCAGCCGCCGCCATCTGGAGCCTCATCGTCCCCGCCATCGAGGACTCGGCCGAACTCGGCAGGCTCGCCTTCATGCCGGCTGCGGTGGGGGTATGGGCGGGCATGCTCTTCCTGCTGCTGCTCGACCGCATCATCCCCCACCTCCACATGGGCGAGGACCAGGCAGAGGGCCCGAGCGTGTCGCTGGGAAAGAAGGCCCTGATGGTGCTGGCAGTGACGCTGCACAACATCCCCGAGGGCATGGCCGTGGGCGTGGTGCTCGCGGGTTGGATGTCGGGCGAGGCGAGCATCACCTTTGCCGGGGCGATGGCGCTCGCGCTGGGCATCGCCATCCAGAACTTCCCCGAGGGCGCCATCATCTCGATGCCACTCAAGGGCGAGGGGTGGAGTCGCGGCAAGGCCTTCATGGCTGGTGCCGGCTCGGGCATCGTGGAGCCCATCGGCACCTTCCTCACCATCATGTTCGCCCGGCTCGTGGTGCCCTTCATGCCCTACCTGCTGAGCTTTGCCGCCGGCGCCATGATCTACGTGGTGATCGAGGAGCTCATCCCCGAGATGAGCGAGGGGGAGCACTCGGATGTGCCCGCCCTGGCCTTTGGCATCGGATTCACGGTGATGATGGCGCTCGACGTCGCCCTCGGCTAGCCTTCACAGTGGTGCGGGGGAAGGGCGTACCCCGACCTGGCAAGTTACCCGGTCATCTGTCGGGTAACTTGCCAGGTCGCTTCCGCGCTTACTCGAAGGGGAAGCGGTAGGGCAGGCCGAGCTCGTCGCGCACCTGGATCATCTCGGCCTGCACGGCCTCACCCACCGGCACGCCCTTGTCGCGGCGCTCCATCCACACCTCATGCTCCTTCTCGCCTGCGGTGTAGATGCGGTCGAAGCCGGGCGCCTTCTTCGAGGCGCGCAGCTCGCGGCAGATCTCGCCGGCGATGCGGCGGAACTCCTCGCGTCCCATGAACGCCTCCGGGTCGACCACGAAGAAGAAGTGGCCGAGCGCGTACATCTGCGGCTCGCCCGTCTCCGAGACGCCGGTGAGCGCCTTCATGAACTTGCCTCCCGAGAGCGCGGCCGAGAGGATCTCGACCACGGCCGCATAGCCGTAGCCCTTGTAGCCGCACATCTCGTCGCCCGGCCCGCCGCCCAGGGGCGCGAGCGCGGCCGTGCCGTCCACCAGGCGGCGCAGGATCTCGGCGGAGTCGGTGAGCTGGCTGCCGTCGTCTGCCACCACCATGCCGGCCGGCGTCTCCTTGCCCTGGCGCGCGTAGTACTCGATCTTGCCGCGCTGGACAATGGAGGTAGCGCAGTCCAGCACGAAGGGGAAGTCCTCGTCGGTGGGAAGCGCGAAGGTGAGCGGGTTCGTGCCCATCATGTTCTCGACGCCGAAGGTGGGCGCGATGGAGGGCCGGGCGTTGGTGCCCGTGATGCCGACGAGCCCCTCGTCGGAGGCCATGGTGGCCCAGTATCCAGCAATGCCGTAGTGCGTGGAGTTCCGGATGGCGCCGCCTGCCATGCCGCAGGCCTTCGCCTTCTCGATGAGCATCTCCATCACGTGATGGCTCGCCACCATGCCCATGCCGTCATGCGCGTCGGCGACCACCGTGGTGGGGGTCTCGCGGACGATCTCGAGCTCGGTGACGGGCTTCAGCGTGCCGTTGGCGATGCGGTCGATGTAGATGGGCTTGAAGCGATTGCAGCCGTGGCTCTCGATGCCGCGGCGGTCGCTCTCCAGCAGGACGTCGGCGCAGATGCGCGCATCGGCCTCGGGGACGCCGTAGCCTCGGAAGGCATCGACGAGAAAGCTCTCCATGAGGTCCCATGCGACATAGGGGCGGGTCTCGGTTTCCATGCGTGCTCCTCCTTGCTGCAAGGGCGGATCTGCCGTATGACCCTCCTAGTGTACGCCCAGATCCTCCATGAACGCGCGCTCCTCGTTGGCGTGGATTTGCAGGTACTCCCCCGGCGTGACGCTCTTGATGGGAGAGAGCGCGAAGGCGGCCTTGTCGCGCGTGATGATGAAGTCGGCGTCGTTGAGCTCGGCGCAGGCGCGGACGAGGCCGTCCTCGAAATCGGGCTCATTGGAGTTGACGGCGAGATCGCACTCCTCCGCGCCGATGGGGCCGATGACGAGCAGGCCCATGAGCCAGCGAACCGAGGCGCGGGCATACTCCTCGTTGTAGAGCCTCGTGAGAATGTAATAGGCATCCTTGAGGGAGAGTCCGCAGGCGATTCCCATGTCCCCGCCGCCATTGCAGAGCATGAGCGCCTCGCATGCCTCGTCGTGCTGCGGTCGTGTGGCCACGGCGGCGTCGATGAGCACATTGGTGTCGAAGAAGGCTCGCTTATACATATTCATCAATCCTCATTGCGAGTATCTCATCATCGGTCATGTTTGCGTACTCGGGGTTGATGGGCGGAAGCGTCTCGAGAAACTTCTCGAACTCGGCGAACTTGGCCCGCTGGCGCGCGAGCCGCTCCGCCTCCTCGGGCTTGATCCGCATGGGAACCTCGTGCGTCTGCGCGATCTGCTCCCAGACGGCGCCGATGACATCGTTGGCACTCGTTCCATGCGTGCTGAGGATGGCATCGACCTGGCGCTTGAGCTTGACGTCCACGCGCCCGGACACCACTGCCGTGGGCATGGTCTCCCCCTTTCGTCGTTGACTGTATACAGTATACAGCATGCAATGCCAGCAAGCGCGTCGGAAGCATGGCAGTTCGATACCTGTCCCCTTTGTCATGACAAAGGGGACTGTCCCTCTTGTCAGGTTTTATTGGCAGTTGGGGCAGAGGCCCTCGAAGACGGTGTAGTGGGAGCGCACGGCATAGCCCGTCTCGCGCGCGATGCGCTCGTCCACGCCCTCAACCGTCGGCATCGGCACGTCAATCACCGCGCCGCACGAGCTGCACACCAGATGCGCGTGATTGTCCGTGCGCAGGTCGAAGCGCTCGGCGTCGGCGGACTTCACGGCCAGGATCTCGCCGGAATCGGCGAGCAGATGCAGGTTGCGGTAGACGGTGGCGCGGCTCACGCGGGCATCCACCTCGCGCACGTCGGCGTAGATCTGATCGGCGGTGGGGTGGTCGCACCTGCCGCGCACGGCATCGAGCACCAGCTGGCGCTGACGTGTGTTCCTGCGCTCTGCCATGTGCGCTCCCCTCTTGCCGGACAATTTCAAAATCTCGCTTGACAAGTCTTTCGCATGTCCCATAATAGTCGATGTCCTTATTAGTATCAAGTATCAATAAGAGAAAGGAAGCATCATGAGCCTCATCGGAAAGGAAATCGGAGACTTCACCACCCAGGCCTACGTCGACGGCGACTTCAAGACCATCAGCAAGGCGGACGTGCTTGGCAAGTGGAGCGTGTTCTTCTTCTACCCGGCGGACTTCACCTTCGTGTGCCCCACCGAGCTCGAGGACATGCAGAACAACTACGAGGCCTTCAAGGCCGCTGGCTGCGAGGTCTACTCCGTCTCCACCGACAGCCACTTCACCCACAAGGCCTGGCATGAGACCTCCGAGCGCATCAGCAAGGTCGAGTACCCCATGCTCGCCGACGGCACGCACGTGATCTCGCGCAACTTCGAGGTCTACATCGAGGAGGCCGGCCAGGCTGAGCGCGGCGCCTTCATCGTCGACCCCGAGGGCAAGATCCAGGTCGAG